>CAYNRN010000011.1:0-27631 GCA_964399915.1 uncultured Planctomycetales bacterium | reverse complement strand
AAGAGAGGGGAAGGGAAGGTTATAGCTATACAGGGCGGTATTGAAATAGGCCCTTCTAGAAGATACCTGGACTCTGACGGGGTAATCCCGATAGAAAAGAGGAAGTATGATGCATGTTTTGTGGGCCGGTTCCATCCCCAGAAGGGCGTAATTGATTTAATAGAGATATGGAATCTGGTTTGCCAAAAAAAGAGAAATGCGGCTTTGGCAGTGATAGGAGCCGGAGAACTAGAAGTTGATATGCGGGTTAAAATTAGGGGTCTGGGGTTAGAGAACAATATAGATATGCTGGGTTTTAAAGACGGCCAAGAAAAGTATGAAATTTTTAAGCAATCCAGGATAATTGTATATTCTTCCCATTACGGAAGCGGGGGCATATCTACTTATGAGGCAATGGCATGGGGGTTACCCGCGCTAACCTATGATTTAGAGCACCTGAGGACTTATTGCCCTATCGGCAGGCTTGCGGCTCCGTGTTTTGATCTTGAACAATTCCGGCAAAATATTGACATGATTTTGAGCGATAGGGACCTGTATGATAAATTGAGAAGGGAAGCAATAGAGATGGCGGGGGCCTGGGATTGGGATAAGAGGTCAGAGAAGGTCTTAAAGTCGTTAAATCTTTAGATATGCTAGTTGAAGAGATTAAATGTCCTATTTGTAGGTTATCGCAAGAGAAGGCGTTAATTG
The DNA here is from genome assembly GCA_964399915.1 of uncultured Planctomycetales bacterium. Taxonomy (GTDB): domain Bacteria; phylum Omnitrophota; class Gorgyraeia; order Gygaellales; family Profunditerraquicolaceae; genus CAYNRN01. The sequence goes on along the minus strand of CAYNRN010000011.1, from coordinate 26,941 downwards.
AGGTGCAAGGTATTAAACTTGTAGAATGCCAAGGTTGCGGGCTGATATACATCAATCCGCGTATTAAAAAAGACGAATTAATGAGTTTATATCCGCATACTTACCATAGCAAGGGCGGATTAATCAGGAAGCTATTAGAGGGATGGTTGTCCCAGTTCAGTAATGTCCGCAAGCGTTTAACTGTTTTAAGTTGTAAAAAGAAGGGAAGAATCCTGGATTTGGGCTGCGGAACGGGAGGGTTCCTTTGCGGCCTTAATGATAAATACTGGGATAAATACGGAATTGAGCCTAACCAGGCCGGATATAATATGGCTTGTGGGCACAATAATATAAAGGCCTATCAAGAAGAACTTCATAATTGCAGGTTTCCCGGCGGTTATTTTGACGTAATAACCGCATGGGTCGTTTTAGAGTATATAGGCGATCCGGTAGAGACGCTAATGGAAATAAGAAGAGTCCTTAAAGACGACGGCATTTTTATCTTCACTACTCCCAATGCGGGGGGGTTAGGCTTTAGGCTCGGCGGAAGAAACTGGTTTCATTTGGACTTTCCCAGGCATTTTTTTCTCTATAATAAAAACAGCCTCAGGGTTTTATTGAATGTGGCTGGCCTTAAGATAATAAAAATAAAAAACTTAGTTTTAGATAATCCCTTTGATTTGTTCCATAGCTTGATAGACTCCGGGGTTGAATGTGTGCCCTTAAAAAATATATTTATTTTACCGTTCGTAATTTTAAGCTTAATGATTAAGCCGATTCTTTGTTTATTGAGGGCGCCTGAGATGATGGAAGTTTTTGCAAAAAAATCAGGAGCGTAAAATTGCCTAAGAAAGTAATAATTATCGGGTTAGATGCCGTAGATTCAGAGCGGGCCGAGGATTTTATCGGGAAAGGCTATTTGCCTAATATTAAAAGATTAAAGGAAAACGGCAGCTACGGCAGGCTGAGATCAACGATACCCGCAGTCAGCAACGTCTGCTGGACATCTTTTATTACAGGCAAGAACCCCGGTAAGCATAATACCTTTGGCTACTTGGGCTTTAAAGAGAATACCTACCAGATTAAAAGTATCAGTTCGCTTGACAGGGCGTCCGAAACAGTTTGGCATATTTTAAACAGATACGGGAAAAAAACCGGCATAATCAACCTGCCTTCTTTATACCCTCCCGAAAAAATAGATGGTTTTATGGTCTGTGGGATGCTTACGCCAAAAATTAATACCAATTTTATTTATCCTGAATCTTTGCAAGAAGAACTGTTAACGCAGATAAAAGGGTATAACATCGATATAGGCACAAGGCGGGCAACGCGGGATAAAGACATTCTGCTAGAAGAGATTTATGAAATAACAAAAAAAAGATCCGAAGCTATGCATTACCTTGCAAGGCGCTTTGATTGCGATTTGTTCCTGGCCGTCTTTACGGGGACTGACCGTATCCAGCATTTTTTCTGGAGGGATATGCAGGGGGCGTCAAAATATAAAGACGCTATCGCAGACTATTTTCGATATATCGATTCAATCTTGGGCGATTTCATTAAGGATATGGATAAGGAAGCAATTTTATTCATTGTTTCCGACCATGGGATGAGGCAGTTAAAAAAAGTTTTTTATTTGAATAATTTTTTAATCAAAGAAGGATTATTAAAGATAAAACGGCATTCGGCGCAGGAAATCAAGCATCAATTCGTTCATACGGTTGTTAAATGGACTATTTCCTGGTTCACTAGATTAGGCTTAAATCCTGACAGGTTAAAAGAGCTGCTTCCTCGAGGCGCTATAGATAATCTGACCAATATCTATTGTTATAGAGGTAATATCGACTGGTCACAGACGAAGGCCTACTTTTTGCCCGGGCAGGGGGATGGAATAATGATAAACCTTAAAGGAAAATACCCGCAGGGGCCTGTGGAGAATAGTGATGATGAAGCATTAAAGGATGATATAATAAAGAAACTTTCTGAAATAAAAGATCCGGACAGTAAAGAAAAAAATATCAAAAATATTTATAGAAGAGAACAGTTATATTGCGGAAATTTCGTGAAGAACGCCCCTGACCTGATTGTAGAAATGAAAAGCGGTTATCGGATTTCGGAAGATATAACAGAAGGAGGCTTATTCAAAGATATTGCCTCTGACCCTGCTGAATTGATTAGCGCTGAGCATTACTCAGACGGTTTAATTATAGCTTACGGAGAGAGCATAAAAAAATGCAATATTTCGGATGCCAGTATACTGGATATTATTCCGACTGTACTGCACTTCTTTGATATTCCGGTTCCCGACAGCATGGATGGCAGGGTATTAAAAGAGATTTTTAAAGAATATAGCCCATCGGCGCAGAAAGAAATAAAATATGAAAGCGTGCAGGATAAGCAGAAGCCAGAAAGAAGCGAGAAGGCATCGTTGACAGAAGAAGAAGAGGCAAAAATGAGGGAGGTATTAAAAAGGCTAGGTTATTTAAAAGATGAATCGTAAAATCATATACGCCCTGTTATTTTTTATAATTTTGACCTGCATTATGACTTTCCCCCTGGTCCTCAATTTTAGAACCTGCATTCCGGGTTTTTTCTCCAGCGATGAATCCTACGTCTATCTATGGGATAACTGGCGTATCAGTTATTCGCTCCACCGCAATTTACCTTTAAAGTATACTTCTTTTGTCGCCTATCCTTATGGTTGGCAGATCGGAAGCCTCGGCGGATATATTACTTACCTTTGGGACTTCTGGCAGTATATTTTAAGCTTTCTGATGACCCCGGTTTTGAACTTTAATCTGCAGATATTTATTAATTTTATTCTTTCTTCGTTATTCGCCTATCTTCTGGCATTCCATCTTACCAGGGATAAGATTGCCTCTATTCTAAGCGGGGTTATTTTCGGTTTTTGTCCGTATCAGTTTGTACGAAGTTGGCAACATTTAGGATTGACCTATAACCAGTGGGTTCCCTTAGCATTATATTCAGCAATCCTATTGAAGGAAAAAACTGTTAATAAAAACTTAATTTTATTTATCTTGAGCCTTTTGCTGTTGTTTTCTTTTGACTACAGCATTGCTTATCTCGGGTCGATTACGTTATTAGCATTCTTTTTTTACATACTATTTTATAACTGGAGGATAAAATTTTTTAAAGAAAAATATTTATTTATAGAAGACCTGAAGTATTTCAAAAGAGTCCTTTTTATCGGAATCATAACTTTTGTTATATTATCCCCTCAATTTTTTTCCGTTATAAGAAAAATTATGTTTTCTCCTTTATCGTCTTCCTCGGTTTGGAACCCGCATTACCGGCAGTTTAAAGATTTATTCGAGCAGTCAGCAAAGTTACTGAGTTATACTCTCCCCGCCACGGTTCATCCTGTATTCGGCAGGTTTACAGAAGGGTTTATCGGGTCTTTTTTGTATGGAGATAGCTTTACTGAGCATACGCTTTATCTTGGCTGGACCCCTTTAATCCTTGCCTTTCTGGCAGTTAAGCGTTGGAGAAAAAGCAGGAAATCGCGAATCGCGGGTCACGAACCGCGAACCACGGATTTCAATATAGGATTTTTTATAACCCTTGCGTTTGTTGCCTGGTTTTTTTCTCAGCCGCCCTGGTGGAAGATAGGGCCGGTTAAGATCTATATGCCTTCATTTTTTATGTATAAGATCATGCCGATGTTCAGGGCATACTGCCGTTTTGGCATAGTAGTGATGTTGGCAGTCGCGGTATTGGCCGGTTTCGGCCTGAAATTTTTATTAGAGAGATTTAAGACCAGAGGTACCAGAGCGTTAGTAAGTTTTTTGTTTTACGGCTTGGTATTGTTTGAGTTCTGGAATTACCCGCCTTTTAAAGTTATCGATGTCTCCCGGGTTCCTGCGGTTTACTATTGGTTGAGGCAGGAACCTCAGGAAACCGTGATTGCCGAATATCCCCTCGATGCAGACTCGCCTAATGAATTATATAAATTTTTTCAGACCGCGCATGAGAAAAAGATGATAAACGGAACAATACCTTTTACTTACGCCAATAAAGTTGCTAAAATGATCACTAAATTATCTTCAGCGCAGACAGCGGGGATCCTAAGCTGGATGAAGGTTAGATATGTGCTGGTGCATCATGACGGATATGCGCAGACCGGCCTGGTTGAAGACAGGGAAGAATTGAAGCAAATTGCTGATAATGAAAGGTTGATCTTCATCCGCAGATTTCCGCAGCAGGATTGTCCCAGGGAAGATATTCCCTGCGTCAGTAAAACCGGGATTATTGATGTTTACGAGGTCAACGCCGAACCGGTTGAGCCGGAGGTGCCCAAAGAATGATTAAGCCACACGGCGGCAGGCTTATAGAGCGGGTTTTGCCCAAGGGTGAGGCCGGCAGAGAATTAAAAATGCTTAAGTCTGCCTGTCGTATCGTAGTTGACCATGATACGCTACTTGATTTAGAAAATATCGCCGAAGGGGTATATAGCCCGTTAAGCGGCTTTATGGATAAGGATGATTTTAATAGCGTTACTGTAAGGAAGCGCCTTAAAGACGGTTTACCATGGACTCTACCGGTATTCTTAAGTATGCATCGAAAGCAGAAAGGGATCGGTGTTAATTGCCGGATTTTACTCTGTAACAGCGATAATCAAGTTGCGGCAATAATGGATGTAAGGGATACCTACTCTCCTGATAAGAGAAAAGCGGCTAAGCATATATTTGGTACCCTTTCTAAAAACCACCCCGGAGTTGCTAAATTTCTATCCGCGGGAGATACTTTTCTAGGCGGGGATATTTGGCTGGTCAGGAAAAATAGCTATCCCTTCCATGGTTTTAACCTTACGCCTTCGCAAGTGCGGGCAATGGTCCGTTTAAAAAAATGGGATACAATAGCAGGTTTTCAGACGCGCAATATACCGCACAGGGCGCATGAGTTCCTTCAGAAGATAGGGCTGTCTTTAGTCGACGGGATACTGATCCATCCGATCATCGGATGGAAGAAGAAAGGCGATTTTAATCCGGAAGTAATCATTAAGTCCTATCAGATTTTAATCAGGCATTATTACCCCAAGGATAAGGTGATATTTTCAGGCCTGGCTACGGCAATGCGTTATGCGGGCCCCCTCGAAGCGGTTTTCCACGCTATTATCAGGAAGAATTTCGGCTGTACCCATTTTATCGTCGGAAGAGACCATGCGGGAGTGGGCGGATTTTACGACAAATATGCCGCGCACCGTATCTTTGATAAGTTTCCTGATCTGGGGATTGTGCCCCTGCTTCTAAACGGACCATATTATTGCAAGAGGTGTATGAGCGTTGTCAGCGATAAGATCTGCCCGCATCAGGGTAAACACGATATTGAGATCAGTGGTACGCTGATCAGAGATATGATAAAAAAACACAAGCGGATACCAGAGTATTATCTGAGGAAAGAAATTTCGGATTATATCTATAGGCAGGCTAAGCGATGTTTTATTTAAGAGGGGATTGAGCATGGTTAAGATTATCTCTACAATCAGTCCGAAAACTTCAAGATTAAAAGGCATAGATGTAGGCAGGATAAACTGCGCCTTTGGCAGCAAAGAGGAGATTGCCGCTTTAGCAAAAAAGATAAAGCACGAATGGGGATTAACTTTACTTTTGGATCTCCCGATTAACCGCAAAAAAATCAGGACCAATACATTATCCGCCGAAGAATTGATTGCTATGGCAAAGGAGATACAGCCTGATTTTGTCGCGCTTTCTTACGTAAAAAGCAAATCCGAAGTACGCGATTTTAAGAATAATTTTTCAGGTACCGCGATAAAAATTGTCTCAAAAGTGGAAGCAAAAGAAGCCCTGGATGATTTAGACGGCATAATCTCTGCTACGGATGCGGTGATGATTGACAGGGGGGATTTGGCTTCGGCAATCGGCATGGAAAAACTCCACCGGGAGCAGAAGCGGATTATCCGCAAGTGCAATGAGATGAATAAAAAGGTCATCGTAGCTACGGAATTTCTCATGTCAATGCTGGACAAGAACGCCCCGACTAAGTCGGAGATCGTGGATATCTCTAACGCCATTTCCGACGGAGCAGATTTTGTGATGCTTTCCGAAGAAACCGCTATCGGGAACTATTCGCAGCACAGCGTTGACGTAATGAAGAAGATCATTAATGAACTTGAAGATAAATATAAGGTTATCCTGCTTTCTGCCGGGGCTTCCGCGGGAATGAGAAATTATCACTCCAGTTTAATTGATTTGGGGGGTACGACAATACTCAAAGAACAGCTTAAGGCGATCATCGCCTGCAACATAAATGAAGAAGACATCATTATTTGCACTGGCAAGGGGGATGCCGCTTTAAGAGAGTATGTGCACGGAAAACTCGGCAAAATCGATACAGAATTCGTTTACAATCCCTGGTATGAAAATTCAAACATGCTGGTCACCTTGTGGCTGGCGCGCGAATTTATGCGCAAGGGGTCTTTGGTAATATACGGAGACGTTCTTTTCGAGGCGGAGATATTAAAACGGGTGATTAAAAACGATAATGATATAGTGCTTGCGGTTGAGAAGAAAACCTGCGACGAAGAGGACGAAAAGGTCTGCGTTAAATACGGGCGTATGGTTTTATCTGCGCATTACGATAAACTCGCCTTTCCCAAGCATAAAAATATCCCCAGGCAGGAATCCTACGGAGAGTTTATCGGAATAGCGAAGTTTAACCGGTGGGCCGCGAATATCCTAATTAATGAAATAGACGAAATGATCCGCAAGCAGGACTTGAAAAATTACCTTGTAGAGGCGTTTGAGCACTTGGTTAAGAAGGGGTATCTGCTTACGGTAGAAGACACCGGACGCCTGCTCTGGAGCGATAATGATACCCCGGCAGACTTAAAGATTACCGCCGATAAGATACTCCCCCGGCTTAAAAGCAAATATAAGAGGTAAGTTAGCATGAATATTCTCGGAATTTCCTGCTTTTATCATGATAGCGCCGCCTGCCTGGTGCGCGACGGCAATATACTGGCTGCGGTCCAGGAGGAGCGGTTTACCCGTAAGAAACATGATTTCAATTTTCCCAGGCACTCTATTGCCTGGTGCATGAAAGAAGCAGGGATAAGCGCCAAGGACCTGGGCTACGTAGTTTTTTACGATAAGCCGTTCGTCAAGTTCGAAAGGATTTTAGAGGCCTTTCTTGCTTACGCCCCGCTTGGCATCAGGCAGTTTATTCAGGCAATGCCTTTATGGTTGAAGCAGAAACTTTGGATACCCGAGCTGATTAAAAAAGAATTGAACTATGACGGTAAGGTCCTTTTTACCGAGCACCATGAATCCCATGCCGCCAGCGCATTTTATCCCTCGCCGTTTAGGCAGGCGGCTTTTCTCACTTTAGACGGAGTAGGAGAATGGGAAACTGCCAGTTTTGGTACAGGAAGGGATAATCAACTGGAAATTGACAGCTATTTGCGTTTTCCCCATTCCCTGGGCCTTTTGTATTCGGCGTTCACTTATTACGCCGGTTTTAAAGTTAACTCCGGAGAATATAAATTAATGGGCCTGGCTCCTTACGGAGAGCCGAAATACTCAGGGTTGATTCTGCGCGAATTAATTGACCTAAAAGAAGACGGTTCCTTTAAGCTGAATATGAGGTATTTTGGATATTGCTATGGCATGAAGATGACTAACCGCCTCTTTGAAAAACTATTCGGCGGCCCGGCGCGTAAGCCTGAAACAACGATAACCCAGAAGGATATGGATATTGCCTCTTCGATCCAGAAAGTAACCGAGGAGGTAATGTTGAGGATGAGCCGGCATGTTCATAAGGCAACGGGTATGGATAACCTCTGCCTTGCCGGAGGAGTTGCCTTGAACTGCGTAGGTAACGGCCGGATATTAAGAGAGTCTCCGTTTAAGCGGGTTTGGGTACAGCCGGCAAGCGGAGATGCCGGGGGGGCGCTGGGGGCCGCGTTAACAGTCTGGTATAAATATCTGGGTAACCAGCGGCTGGCAGACGGCCAGAAAGATACACAACGGGCTTCTTTGATCGGGCCCTATTATAGCAATGATTACATAGAAAATTTCTTAAAGCGGGGAAATGTATTGTTCAGAAAATTATCGGAAAATGAATTGCCGCAGGTTGCCGCAGGGCTGATTGCTGAAGGCAGGGTAATCGGATGGTTTCAGGGGAGGCTTGAGTTCGGGCCGCGGGCACTGGGATCACGAAGCATTCTCGGGGATGCCAGGAACAGCGAAATGCAGTCTAAGATGAACTTAAAGATTAAATTCAGAGAATCATTCAGGCCTTTTGCCCCTACAGTACTTGAAGATAAGGTTTCGGAATGGTTTGAGCTTGATACAAAAAGCCCGTATATGCTTTTAGTGGCGCAGGTGAGTCAAGGCAAGAAAAAAGGGCCTGCCGGGTATCAAACTTTACAGGGTTTTGATAAATTGAAGGCAGAAAGGTCTCAGATACCGGCAGTGACCCACGTAGATTATTCAGCGAGGGTACAGACAATCAGCAGGGAAGAAAACCCTCTTTATTACGATTTAATCAGTGAATTCAACAAGATGACCGGCTGCCCTGTGATTATAAATACATCTTTTAATGTCAGGGGAGAGCCGCTGGTTTGTTCTCCGGAAGACGCTTACAGGTGTTTTATGAGAACCCAGATGGATTATTTAGTCTTAGGCAATTTTCTTATTGATAAGTCCGGCCAAAAGCCGATTGATAACGATACGCAATGGCAGAAGAGTTTCGAGTTGGATTAACCTAGTAGCGAGGGATAAGGGAAAGAGATGGGAAAGCTTAGCTTAGACAGGCAGAGATTAAGGGGATTCGGTATTATAATGGGAATCGCTTTTTCGGCGATTGGCCTGATAATCTTTTTAAAAGGAAGGCATAACCCAGTGTATGCGGGAATAATCGCATTGCTATTCTTTTCAATTGCTTTATTCCGTCCCGTTATACTTAAGCCGGTTTATGCGTTTTGGATGAGGTTGGCATTTATATTAAGCTGGATAAATACACGAGTAATCCTTTTTTTAATATTTTACCTGGTTTTTACGCCTATCGGCTTAACGCTAAGGCTATTCCGTGTTGACCTGCTGGATAAGAGAATCGATAGAAATTCCGAAACTTACTGGCGGAAGAAGGATAAGATTACGAACGCGAGAGAATCATATGAACACCAGTTTTAAAGGAGGAAAACAGTGAGCAAGGCAGCAATAATAAAAGAGTTTTGGCACTTTTTAAGGGTAAGGAAAAAGTGGTGGTTGACGCCGATTATAATTATGCTTTTATTGCTTGGGCTGTTAATATTTTTCTCGCAGGGAAGCGCAGTAGCCCCGTTTATCTATACTTTATTTTAAAGATTCTCAGGAAAAAAGGAGAAATGATGAAACGAATATTAATAATCTCTTTGGTCATCGCGGTATTAGTAGTTTTTGCGTCCTGGAACAATGCAAAGCCGGCAAATATAATCGCCAGGGTGATTGAAAGGAATAAGGAATACTCCGGAGAATTAAAATACAGGATCGACCTGTTTGGGATATTTTCCGTCGGAGAAGCAATCATCATGCCCGAAGACAAACAGATTTATCTGAATAAACAGGTCCTTCATTTAAGCGCTTCCGCAAAAACCCCGCGGTGGCTTTCCCAATTTTTTGTCGGTAAGGCTTCAGTGGATTCTTATTTTGATACGCGCACCATTGAACCCATGCTATTCAAGGAAAAGGTTATCTTAGGGGATAAGCCAGTCGAGGAGAAAGAAATTACCTATGACCAGCAGGCCCAGGTTATGACTATCGAAGGCGAGAGGAGGCATATCCTCAGCAATACCCACGATCCGCTCTCGGCATTAGCTTCGATCAGAAGGATGGACTTCGGGCAAATAAAAGATTTTAAGCTTAATATAAATACAAATCAGAAGAACTATATACTTGAAGCAGTTGTAAAACCGCTGTGCATAGTTGTCGCCGGAAAAAAATACCAGATTGCAGTTTTAAAGGCAGGTATCAGCAGGCAGGAAGGCAATCCTTATCATAAATCAAAAATCACTATGTCAGTCCTCAGGGATAAGGAGAATCTGCCGCTGCTGATAAAGGTTTTTGCAGGAGGAGTATTTTTTACCGCGAAACTTACTGAAATTAAATGATTATTGCCTTATTATTAAACTTTATAACCGGATTTTCAGCTTATTTATTGACGGGAAGGCTCCTGAAACCGCGCTCTTTGGTTGATGCCTCGGCTGCTTTTTTTATTCTTTTTTTATCCCTGGTAGTCATTATTGAACTTGCCCTTGGTATTATTTGTTTGCTTTGGCTTAAACATATAGTTTTACTTTTCCTGGCAATATTCTTTGTTTTATTTTTAACTTTATACGGAAAAAGGAATGCCGATTACAGCTTCAACATTAGAAACAGCCTAAGTTTTATTCTAGGCGATAAAATCATTCTTTTCGCTATCTGCGTATTATTAGTTTTCGGTGTGGTAAAGGGCATGATAAACCTAATCAATCCGCCTTTCGGATGGGATTGCCTGAACTATCATTTTACCTTCCCCGTAGAATGGATGAAAAACGGTAATTTAATCAATCCGATTACGGTGTTTGACGACCCCAGCCCGACCTATTATCCGATTAACGGCAGCCTTTGGTTTTTCTGGCTGATGCTGCCTTTAAAAAACGTTTTCCTTGCCGATATCGGCCAGATTCCCTTCTTTATTTTAGCCGGTATTTCGCTTTACGGCATCTGCCGCAAACTTAGGCTGGGTAGGGAGAATTCGATTTGTGCCTGCGTGTTATTCGCGCTTATACCGAACTTCTTCAAACAACTGCAGGTTGCATATGTTGATGTAATGGTTGCGGCATTATTTTTAGCCTGCGTTAATTTTCTTCTGGCGCTTGATGAGGAATTCCGCGTCTCCTACGCTGCCATTTTTGGTTTAAGCGCGGGGCTCTTGATTGGGATAAAAACCGTTGCACTTCCATACGCGGCACTACTGGCAATCCCTTTTTTATATTTGATTGGCAAAGATATCAAAAGGCGCATACCATCACTGGTGTTGGCGCTATTTTTCATAGTTTTACTGGGAGGATTTTCTTATCTGAGGAATTTCTTCGAAACAGGAAATGCCCTATACCCTTTTGATTTTAAGTTTGGCGGATTGGTTGTGTTTAAGGGGGTAATGGATAGCTTTACTTATCGCGCGCACTTTGTGCCGAGTGATTACCGGATTACAAAACTGCTTTTTCATGAGGGGCTGGGGTTGCAGACATTGTTATTTGTTATGCCTTCGGTTTTTTTGAGCCTGCCGTTTCTGCTGATAAGAAAAGTCAAGAAACTGTCTTTTGTTGACGGGTATGTTTTGTCTCTGCCGCTCTGGCTGTTCCTGGTATGGCGTTTTTTGATACCGCTTGCTAACTCCAGGTATCTTTATCCTTGTCTGGGGCTAGGTATAGCATGCGGATTTTTCGTATTTTCCCGGATAAAAACTCCGCGTGTAATTCTGAGATTTGTTTTTTTATTATGCGTAGTCTCGGCGATGTTTGAGCTGGCAAAAAGGGTAGAGTTGGTGGTTTCTCTTATCCTGACCTGGTTTATTTTTCTTGCGCTCGCCTTCTACGGCAGGCGCATTTTAAAGATGCGATTTAGAAACGGGAAGATTATTACGGCGGCAGCTGTTTTATCGGTTTTACTGTTTTTTGCGGGCCTGGAAAAAATATATGCTATCAGCGAATTTCCGGGTTATTCAAGGATGGTGAAATACTCCGGATTCTGGCCTGACGCTGCAGCAGCCTGGCAATGGCTGAATAAGAACACTGAGGGAAATAATATAGCCTATGCCGGCAGGCCAGTGCCTTGCCCTCTTTATGGCAGCAATTTTAAAAATAATGTCTACTATGTTTCAGTAAATAAAACCGATCCGGCTAAGCTGCATTATTTTACTCAAGGTAAATACAGGTGGGGATATGATTTCGCGGAACTGCATAGGAATTTAGAAGCTGACGGCAACTACCGTTCAGGGTCCGATTATCAGATTTGGCTGTATAATCTTCTTAAACGCGGCACAGATTATCTCTTTATCTATTCTTTACATCAGACTAAGCAGGTAGAGTTCCCTCGCGAGGATTACTGGGCAAAGGAGCATCCGCAGAGGTTTATCCCGGAATTTAAGAATGAGACAATACGCATATACAGGCTGATAAAATAATGCTATCGATAATTATACCCGCCTTTAACGAGGAAGATAATATCGCAGGCGTAGTCAAGAGGGTGGAAACTACTGTAGATGTTGCCTGTGAGCTTGTAGTAGTAAATGACCATTCCTCAGACAATACCCGCAAGATCGTAGAAAGCCTTCAAAACAAGTATGCGAATCTGAGGCTCATTGATAATAACCTGCCGAAAGGCTTTGCCAACGCCGTAAAAAGCGGTTTTTATAATGCATCCGGAGATACGTTTATCCCGGTAATGGGCGATCTTTGCGATGACTTATCCGCAATTAAGCCGATGCTTGAAAAGGTATCCCAAGGCTATGATTTAGTCTGCGCCAGCCGCTATATCAAAGGCGGGGCTCGGCTGGGCGGTTCGCGGCTAAAGGGATTTCTCTCCTGCCTTGCCGGATGGTCGCTGCACTTTCTTCTTGGAATCCCGACTCACGATATAGCCAATGCCTTTAAAATGTACAGGCGCAAGGTAATCGAAAGCATCAAGATTGAAGCAGAAGGATTTGAGATCTCTATGGAGATACCAATTAAAGCATATTATTCGGGTTTTCGCATTACCGAGATCCCGACGGTATGGAGGGAGAGGACCAGGGGAAAATCAAGTTTTCGTATTTTGATGCTTTTTCCCTCTTATGCCAAGATTTATCTCTGGGCATTATTTAAAAGGATGGTTAAAATATGCCGCTTCTGTCAGTAGTCATACCGGCTTTTAACGAAGCCGGGACAATCAGGCAGCTGATTGAAAAAGTCAATGCCGTAGGACTTGATAAGGAAGTCGTCGTTATAGATAACGGATCTACTGACGGAACAGATAAGATATTGAGGCAGATAAATCTTCCTAATCTTAAGGTAGTGCATCATCTGGTCAATCGGGGGAAAGGCGGAGGAGTCTTGACCGGGATCGCCCATGCCGAAGGCGAATTTGTGGTTATCCAGGATGCCGATCTTGAATATGACCCCAATGATTTCCTCAAGCTGATGGAAGCGATACGTACGGCTAATGCGGATTTGGCCTTAGGCTGCAGATTTACTAAAGGATACCACGGCTTATTTTTGCACAGGATGGGCAACAAATTCCTGACCCGGCTTTTAAACCGCCTCTTTGGTGCTAAGTTTAATGATTATGCCACGTGTTATAAACTTGCCAGAACAGATGTATTCAGGAACTTGGGGTTGAAAGCTAACGGCTTCGAGATAGAAATAGAAATTTTATGCAACGCTTTAAAGAAAAAGCTTAAGATAATTGAAGTGCCGGTTTCCTATCATCCCCGTTCATACCAGCAGGGGAAAAAGATCAGGTGGATTGACGGCCTCTGGGCGGTATTCTACATCATAAAATACAGATTTTTTGGAGGGTAAGATGAAGAAAGCGGCCAAAATATTAGAAGGCGCTGTTTACTGGCTGATCATAGTTCTGCCGTTTTCTATGGCAATCGCCCCCGCACCGAAAAATGTTTTTACGGGGTTATTGATTGCCTCTTTTATCGCTTTAAAAATCATCAAAAAAGAGAATCCCTTTATCCGTACCGGCGTAAATCTGCCGTTAGCGATATTTCTCGCGCTTACCTGCATCTCTTTATTGTACAGCGCCAATATCGCCAATACGCTTAAAGGCGGCATATTCAGGCTTACCCAGTATATATTTATTTTCTTGATTTTGGCTTGCGAAATCAAGGATAGAAAACATATTTACGGTATCCTGGTTTCTGCCACCGCCGGACTGATGCTGGTTTCAATTGACGCCATCTGGCAGGTAATCACAGGGGCAGATTTTATCCGCGGATACGCGCCCGTCGTAAACATCGGCCTGGTGCGCGCAACAGCCTCTTTTAAGGATTCAAATACCTTCGGGATATACTTAAGCGCGCTTGCTCCGTTCGTACTGGGCTTAAGCCTCTATCATTTTAGCGGCAGAAAAAAAATATTTTTTCTCGGCTTTAGCTTGGCAATCTTAGCTGGGGTAGTGCTTACCTATTCCCGTCCGACATTGCTCGCGGTTTATCTGGCATTGCTTTTTTTGGGAATCGCAAGAAAGGATCGTTTAGTCATCGGGGCAATAGTTTTAGTTACGCTGCTTGCCCCGGTGATTATGCCGCGTTCGGTAAAAGACTGGGCAAAGAAATGCGATTATAACCCCGTAAGGTTCTTCTGTAATGATGACCGTATCGCGATATACCGCAATACGTTTAATATGATCAAGGCGAATCCGTTAGCGGGAGTGGGGGCGAATAATTTTATGGAAAGTTACCGCTTTTACAAAGAGAAGCCGGAATACCGCAACATCATAACATCCGACTATATTTATGCCCATAATAATTTCCTGCACATCGCAGGCGAATTGGGATTGGCGGGCTTAGCGGTTTTTATCTGGTTCCTGGCCAGGTTATTCGTGTGCAATAGAGAGATTTACTTCGGGCTTAAGGATGATTTTTTGCGCATAGTTTCGCTTTCGCTTTGCGCCTGCCTGATAGCATTTCTGGCAAACGGCTTGACTGAAAGCAGCCTGTATTCATCGCGGGTAGCGATGATCTTCTGGTATCTGGCAGGTTTCTCTTTGGGATTAGCAGAGTTCGTCAATGCGGATAGAAAATAAGCAGGCTAAGAAGAATATACTTGTTGTCAGAAACGACAGATTCGGCGAGTTTCTGCTGAATATACCGGCATTTCGTGCGGTAAAAGATACGTTCAGCGATTGTTGCCTGATTGCCTTAGTTGACCCGGCAGTATCCGGGCTCGCGTTGGCAACCGGCTATTTTGACGAGGTAATCCCCTGGAAACAGGAAAGGCATTCCCTAAAGGAAAAAGTAGGCCTGATCAGGCTCTTAAGGCAAAAAAATATTGATACTGCGATAATCTTGAATCCTGCTAAGGAGATGAATATAATTTCTTTTCTTTCGGGCATACCGCTACGCATCGGTTATGACCGCAAGTTCGGATTCCTTCTGAACCGTAAGCTTAAAGACACAAAACACCTCGGGCAGAAACACGAGGTAGAGTACAACCTTGATTTAGTCAGTCTTTTGCCGGCTAGGACAGGGGATAGGAGATTATCGCTTAAGATCAGGGAAAAACCTCCTATCGCAGAGAGGGATTTTGTGATGATCCATCCATGGACGAGTGACCCGATAAAACAATGGCCCCTGCAAAGATTTGTTGAATTGGCGGGGAGGGTTATTTCTGAACTCGGCTTTAAGGTAGCGATCGTCGGCGGTAAAGAGAATGCCGAAGAGAGCAAGAGGCGGTTTTCTTTGCTTGGCGAGGGCTTAATTGACCTTACTGGCAAGACGACACTTGAAGAATTAGCAGCGCTTTTAGGGGTTTGCCGGATCTTAGTCACCGCAGATAGCGGCCCGATGCACTTGGCTGCCTGTATGAATACCCCGGTGATAGCCCTTTTTTCCAATGCCATAGCGGGAAAAAGCAGCCGCAGATGGGGGCCCTGGGGAGACGGCCATACAGTTATAGAGAAGCGCACGTTAAAAGAGATTACCACAGAAGAAGTCCTTTTTAAATTGAAGGAGAGGCTATCCCGATGAAGTATGCCTTGATATTAGCCGGTGGAGTAGGCTCGCGGTTCTGGCCTTTAAGCAGCGCTGAGGAACCGAAGCAATTCTTGAACATCTGTTCAAGGGAAAGCTTAATTGAAGGTACTATTTCTCGGGTCTCGCCGTTATTTAAGAAAGAAAATATATTTGTAGCTACCAATAAAATTTACCGCAGGAGACTCTTTACGTTCCTTAAAGGCCGTTTATCCCCAAGCAATATCCTTTTTGAACCCGCAGGCAGGAATACCCTGGCTCCTATAGCGCTTGTATCTGTGCGGTTGATTAAGTCTGACCCGGATGCAGTTATCGCAGTAATCCCTTCGGACCATATTATAAAAAACAATAAGGCCTTTAGAAAAGTTTTGGCCCGTAGTTTTACGATTGCTCAGAGAGGATATATCGTGACAATGGGGGTTAGGCCTAAAAGGCCGGAAACAGGATATGGGTATATAAAAATAAGTCAAAAGTCACCCCTCGGCTTCGCTCGGGGCAGGAAAGTCACCCCCTTGCGGGGGCAGGCAAGTCAAAAGTTTTATAGGGTGGATAAGTTCGTAGAGAAACCAAAGTTAGCCTTAGCGGAAAGATTCATCAAAGACAGGCGCTACTTCTGGAATAGTGGGATATTCATATTCAGGGCGGATGCCTTTTTAAGGGAATTAGAGAGGCAGATACCCAAAATATACAAAATTATAAAAAAGGCAGGAAGTTCTGCAAATCTTTTCGGGATTTGGGGAAAGTTACCTAAGATATCCGTTGATTATGCCCTGATGGAGAAGGCGGCGAACCTGGCATTGATACCGGCGGACTGCGGCTGGGTAGATATAGGCAGTTGGCAGGCGCTTGGCGATATAATGAGAAAAGATTATCGGGGCAATATCCTCAAAGGCAACTGCTTTGACTTAGGCAGCAGGGATACCTTTGCCTGGTCAGAAGGCAAGTTATTAGCTACGCTGGGGTTAAAAGGCGTTATCGCGGTTGCCGCAGAAGGCGGTGTGTTGGTTTGTGCCAAAAACAAGGCGCAGGATGTCAGGAAACTGGTAGCAGCCCTAAATGCAAGAAAAAGGCGTTAACATACTGATTATTAATCCTTTCGGGATCGGCGATGTTTTATTCACCACCCCCGTGGTAGAATCTCTTAAAAAAGCCGTGCCCGAAAGCGATATATCCTATTGGTGCAATCAGAGGGTCGCTGATATATTGCGCGATAATCCTGCGGTGAAACGGGTCTTTGCCCTTTCTCGGGGAGACCTTAAAAAGGTCTTTCAGGAATCAAAGGCCGAAGGGATGCGCAGGTTATTTAGTCTATACTCCGTTATAAAAAAGGGCAAATTCGCCATCTGCCTTGATTTCTCGCTTGACCACAGGTATAGCCTGTTGGCAAAGCTTGCCGGAATTAAGAAAAGAATCGGCTTCAATTATAAGAAGCGCGGCAGATTTTTAACGCATAAGATTGCTATAGGCGGATATAGCGGTAAGCATATGATCGAGCATTATCTCGGTTTATTGGCTTTCCTGGATATAAAGCCGTCTGTAAAACAGATGGCCCTTAATGTTAATGCCGATTCGCGGATTAAGGTAAAACAGATTTTCTCGCGCCTGGGTATACGGGATGATAAGAACATAATCGGCATTGCTCCCGGTGCCGGCGCCAGCTGGGGTAAGGATGCCGCATTTAAACACTGGCCGGCTGCGAAATATGCCCAGCTGGCAGACAGGTTGATTGAAGAACTTAAGGCACAGGTGGTTATTTTAGGCGACGCTACAGAGCGGGCCATAACCGATAAATTATTGGATTGTATGCATAACCATCCTTTTGATTTGTGTTCCAGGACCAGCTTAAGCGAGCTTACTGCGGCAATAGACAGATTGAGCCTTCTGATTACTAACGACGGCGGGCCTTTACATATGGCAGTGGCAAGAGGAATAAAAAGCGTCTCTATATTCGGGCCGGTAGATGAGAGCGTGTACGGCCCTTATCCGCCAAGCGGTAAGCACCTTATTTTAAAAAGTGATATTTCCTGCAGGCCCTGTTATAATAATTTCAGGCTTAACCCCTGCGAAGCCCAAAGGCGGTGCATCGAAGGATTAGAAGTCAATACGGTTTTCGAGGCAGTAAGGAGGCTATTATAAAGATGGATAGGAAGGCTTTGCTTTCAGTCGTAGTTTTGACAAAGAATGAATCCGCAAGGATCGCCTCCTGCCTTAATTCAGCGCTTTGGGCTGACGAGATTATCGTAGTTGACGACGAGAGCGCGGATAATACCAGGGAGATTGCCGGTAAATATACAGACAGGGTTTTGCTCAGAAAGATGGATATAGAAGGCAGGCATAGGAATTGGGCATATGCCCAGGCCAGGAACGAGTGGGTTTTAAGCTTAGACGCCGATGAAATCATCACAGCGGAACTTAAGTCTGAGATTGAAGATGTCCTCTCAGGCGCACCAGTGGAGAACGGCTTTAGCATACCGCGGCGCAACTTTATAGGCAATTACTGGGTCAGGCACGGCGGATGGTATCCCAGCCCGCAGCTTAAGCTTTTTAAAAAAGATAAATTCCGTTATGAAGAAGCCGCGGTGCACCCGAGGGCTTTTATGGATGACCCATGCGGGCATTTAAAATCCGACCTGATACATTATTCCTATAAGAATTTAGAGGATTTTTTGAATAAGCTGAATAATCAGACTACCCGTGAAGCGCAAAAGTGGCTTGACCAGGGAAAACCCATGCGCCTGGGCAGGTTCCTCTGGAGGACTTACGACCGTTTTATGCGCATATATTTTACCAGGCAGGGTTTCCGCGACGGGTTTTTCGGGTTTATCATCGCTTATTTTGCCGGCCTGTACCAATTCATCAGCTATTTAAAATACCGGGAATTAACCATAAAAGAGAAGGGAAGGATTGATAAATGAGGGTACTTATTACAGGAGGGGCCGGTTTAGTAGGTTCGCATTGCGCGGAATTTTTCGCTAATCAAAACAGAAAAAACGAAATTATCGTACTGGATAACCTGATGCGCTCAAAAATTTTCGGTTACGATAAGAATTCGGTCGAATTCAACTGGAACTATCTTAAAGCCTTCAAGAACATCAGAATGATTAAAGGCGATGTGAGAGACGACGCAGATGTCTCTGAAGCCGTCGGTAAGGGCGTAGACGTAGTGATACATACTGCCGGACAACCGGGGGTGCCTTCCAGCGTGCGCATGCCTAAAGAAGATTTCAGCATTAATGCCTTCGGGACCCTGAATGTCCTGGAAGCGGTACGGAAAAAATCAAAGGACACGGTGATCATCTATTGCTCGACCAATAAAGTATACGGTGAGAATGTCGACAAGATACCACTAGACGAAAAAGAAAAAAGGTATGCCTTTAAGGATATCAAAGGCGTGGATGAAAATATGTGTACAGACCTTACCGGGCATACCCCATACGGCGTTTCAAAGCTCGTCGGAGACCTCTATGTGCAGGAGTATAGCTATATCTATAAAATGAAGACCGCAGTCTTCAGGATGTCCTGTACTTATGGTACGCGCCAGTTTGGTTTCGAGGACCAGGGTTGGGTAGCCTGGTTTATTATCGCCTCGTTATTTAAAAAACCGATTACTATTTACGGAAACGGCAAGCAGGTAAGAGATATGCTCTACGCCGATGACTTAGTTGATGCCTTTAACCGGTTTATCAATAGCGGCCTGCAAAGCGGGCTTTTCAATATAGGGGGAGGCCCGGAGAATACTATTTCGCTGTTGGAATTTATCGAGAAGTTAGAGACGCTGACCGGGAACCGGCCTAAGGTCAACTTTGCCGATTGGCGGCCTTCGGACCAAAAGGTATACGTTACCGATACCTCTAAACTCAGAAAAACACTGGGTTGGGATGTCGGCACGGATGTCAATAGCGGCATCAAAAAGCTTGCAGCCTGGGTTAAGGATAACCAAAAATTTTTCGAATGAGGGCAGTTTTTTTAGATAGAGACGGAGTAATCAACCGCCATCCCGGAGAGGGTAAATACCTGGCTTCCTTAAAAAAATTGAAGCTGCTGGCGGGGGCAAAAAAAGCGATCGCTGATTTAAATAAGGCAGGTTATAAAGTATTCATAGTTTCAAACCAGGCCGGCGTAGCAAAGGGTATTTACAGCGCCCGGACTCTGCGGGATATAACTTCCGCGATGCTTAAGAGAATCGAATCTTCCGGGGGAGGCATCGACCGGGTCTTTTATTGCCTTCACCGTAAAGAAGACGCATGCCCCTGCCGGAAACCCAAGGCCGGTTTGTTGAAAAAGGCGAAGCGGATTTTTCCGTCAATAAAGATGAGAGATTCTTTTTTCATCGGAGATTCTATCCGCGATATCCGTACGGCCAGATCAGGGGGTTGTCAGTCGATACTGGTATTAACGGGAGAAGAAAAAATTTCAAACCGCCTGAATTGGAAGCCCAAGCCGGATTTTGTCTTTAAAGATCTAAAAGCAGCCGCAGAGTTTATCCTAAGCCGCAAATGAGAAGCTATGAAAATATTGCTCGTCTATGCCTCAGCCGGAGCAGGGCATTTAAAAGCCGCCCAGTCTCTTTTTGAATACCTGCGCACCAAAGACCAATCTTTGGATGTAAAGTTAGTCGATGTTCTGGATTATTGCCATCCTTTATTCTCAGGAGTCTATGCAAAAAGCTACGATTTCTTTGTCAGATATGCCTCTTGGGCGTGGTTACTCCTCTACTATATCACTAAAATTGCAGGGATAGGCCGCTTGATCAGGATGGCCTGTTATCCCGTTAACCGCCTCAGCGCAGGCTCATTTATACGCTTAGCGGAAAAGGAAGCCCCCGATATATTCATCTCTACGCATTTTCTCGCTTCAGAATTAATTTCAGGGATAAAGATCAAAAATGGTCTCCGCCGGAAATTAGTCAGCGTAATTACGGATTTTTCCGTCCATCCTTTCTGGATATCGGAGAATACCGGTCTTTATGCGGTGGCTTCTGATGCCAGCGCCTGTCAGCTTATGCGTTACGGCGTCGATCCGGGAAAGATCGCCGTTACCGGTATCCCTGTTGATCCGCAATTCGCAGAAGAAAAAAGCGGAAAAGAATTTCTGAAAAATTCAGGCCTTGACCCGCAGCTGTTTACCGTCTGCATAGTCAGCGGTTCATTCGGAATCGGGCCCATAGAAGGGATTATTGAAAGCTTGAAAAATGAAGCACAGCTTTTGGCGGTTACCGCAAACAATAAGAGATTATTTCTTAAGCTTGCTTCCAAGGGTTATCCTCGGGTAAGGATTTTCGGCTTCATTGATAATATGAGCGAGGTTATCCGCGCTTGCGATATCGTACTGACCAAGCCGGGCGGTTTGACCATTGCAGAATTATTGGCTGCGGAGAAACCTTTTATATTCATTGCCGCAATACCCGGGCAGGAGCGTGAAAATATGCGTATTCTCGGAGAATACGGAATCGGCGACTACTTTCATGATGTCGCCGCTATAAAAAAAGCAGTCCTTGCCTGCAAGAGAGACGCTGGTTATAAGTCCGCAATCACAGAGAAGATAAAGAAGATTAAGAAACCTTTTGCCTGCAGCCAGATATATGAGCTTATATGCAAAAATAGTTACGGGGCTGGCGGTTAGCGGCCCTTTTGATTACCTTCTGCCGGATGACTCAGCGCCCCGGGTAAAAGAGGGCTGCCGGGTCTGGGTAGATTTTGCCGGGAGCAAATTAGTCGGCTACGTAGTCGGTACCGCCAGAAAAACCAGAATACATAAGGTAAAGCCTATACTTACGGTTATTGATCAAACCCCCGTACTCAGCTCCGGAATCTTAAAATTAACTCGGGGATTAGCTGATTATTATTGCTGCTATTGGGGTGAGATGATTGAAACCGCATTGCCCCGGGATTTAAGAAAAGGCAAGAGATCAGACGCCAAAACAGTTGCCGGGACTGCAAAAAATCATATTACGCCCAAAGTCACCCTCCTGCATGAGCGCCGCAGAGATGAGCGTTGGCAGGTATATTTCCAGAAAATAAAGGCTTGTCTGGCTGCCGGGCGTTCAGTAATTTTTCTTTCTCATGATATCCCCTCATGTTATCAAGCAGCGGAAAGATTCCGGTCATCCTTAGCTGAAGAACCGGCAATCCTTTTCCGGGATATGCCCAAAGAGATGCAGGAATGGCAGAGGATTAAAGACGGCAAAGTCCGCCTTATGGTCGGCACGCGCGCCGGGGTATTTGCCCCGTTAGCGGATATCGGGCTAATGATCATTGACCACGAAGAAGATACTGTCTATAAACAGGACCAGGTTCCGCATTATCATGCGCGCAAGGCAGCGATGATGCGTGCTGAAATCGAAAGTTTTGATTTGCTTTTGGGTTCGACTGCCCCGAGTTTGGAAAGTATGCGTCTTGCCCGATCCGGGAAAATCGATTATCTGATGCTTGAACGCAGAGATGATTATCCGGATATAAAAGTAGTAAGGGAAAGCTCACGGAGCAGTAATCAGTCTGCCGGCGGGATAATTTCGCAGTTTGCAACCGATCTAATGGCAGCGGCTCTGCAAAGGCGGGAGAAAGTGTTGATCTTTCTTAATCGTAGGGGTTTCGCCACGCAGGCAGCCTGCCACAATTGCGGCAAGATTATCAAATGCCCGCGCTGCAGTATAAACCTGGTTTACCACTTTAAAGAGCGTAAGCTTGTCTGCTGCTATTGTAATTTTTGCATGGATTCAGCCGAGATCTGCCCGCAATGCAACAGCGGTTACATAAAATATTCCGGTATCGGAACTGAGAAGGTTGAAAGCGAGATCTCTAGGGTTTTGCCGCAGGCCAGAATCAACCGGGCTCAGGATGATGTTCCTTTTGACGGAGCGGATACCGATATCTATGTAGCAACGCAGCAGGTGATGAAACAGCCGCAAGTATCATTCGATCTCAGTTGCGTTTTATCAATTGATAATATTCTGAATCGGGCTGATTTACGCGCGGCAGAAAAATCCTATGCCTTACTTTGCGGCCTTTGCGGGATTACCCGACGGCAGATGCTTATCCAGTCGCAATTATCCGGCCACCATGTTTTTAGGGCCCTCCAGGACAACGCTCCGGAAATTTTTTACAGAGAAGAATTAAAACAGAGGAAACAGCTTGGGTTTCCGCCCTTCGGAAGTTTAGCCCTGATTAAGCTCAGGGGCTTAAAGGAAGATGCAGTAGCTCTGGCCGCAAATAAGCTTTTTGATTTTTTAAAGTCTAAATCCAGGGGCAGGGGTATAGAAGTATTATCTGTAAATCCCGCAGAGCCTGCCAAGCTGCGCGGTAAGTTCTGGTGGCAGATAACCCTGAGGGCTTCATCAGCCGTCAAGATCAGCAAATCCCTAAAAATCAGCTTAAAAGAGTTTAAACATTCAGGTATAATAGTGACGGTAGATGTAGATCCGGTTTAGCCCATAGCCCATAGGTTAAGGATGAAGATTGTTTTCTTTGGAAGTTCTGAATTCGCCGTGCCCTCGCTGGATATTATTGTCAAGGCCGGCCAGAGAGTCCTTTGCGTGGTAACCCAGCCGGACAGGCTGAAGGGCAGGGGTCTGCACATTGAGCCGACTGCGCTAAAGCAGAAAGCCCTGCAGGAGAGGCTAAAGCTCTTCCAGCCGCCGGATATAAACTCTGACAGCGCAGCGAAATTCTTAAAAACCTTAAACGCGGATTTGTTCGTCGTTATAGCCTACGGCCAAATCCTTTCTCCGGAGATTTTAAAAATCCCCCGTCTTTTTTCAATAAACGTGCATGCTTCCCTGCTGCCTAGATACCGCGGCGCCGCTCCGATGAATTGGTCTTTGATCAATGGGGATAAAGAGAGCGGCATCACTATAATTAAAATAAACGAAAAGATGGATGCCGGTCAGATAATTTTAAAAGAAAGAGAAGCGATCCTTGAAAACGATGATATTGTTTCTCTGGAGGCAAAGCTTGCGCAAAAGGGAGCGGTTTGTCTGGCTAAGTCAATAGGGATGATAGAAAATAATACTTATGCTCTTATCGAACAGGAGGAGGATAAAGCCGACTATGCCCCTAAGCTGCATAAAAAAGACGGTTTAGTCAACTGGGGAAAGGCAGCGCAGGAGATAAATAATCTGGTAAGAGGCTGCCTGGTCTGGCCGGGGGCTTTTACCTATTACAATGGCAGATTGTTAAAAATATATAAAACAAAGGTTACAGATTAC
Organism: uncultured Planctomycetales bacterium; assembly: GCA_964399915.1. Taxonomy (GTDB): domain Bacteria; phylum Omnitrophota; class Gorgyraeia; order Gygaellales; family Profunditerraquicolaceae; genus CAYNRN01. The sequence continues at coordinate 3,021 of CAYNRN010000011.1, read as the reverse complement.
GAGTCAGAAGGCAAATGCGAGCCCGGGGAAATAATCGCGGTTTCTAAGGACGGGATAACCGCGGCTTGCGGCAGGGGCAGCCTTCTTATTGAAGAGCTGCAGATAGAAGGCAGGAAAAAGATGGCAATAGGAGAATTTATCGCAGGGCACAGAATCAAAGCCGGAGAGCGCTTCGTTCCTCAGCCTCAACCTTGACCTTGAACTTGACTAATCCATTGAAATATCATAAAACTATTGCACTCATCGGTTATTGTGATATAATTTCAGCTTTGATACCGATCAAGCGCAGCAAATAACCCACGGATTAATATGCCGGAATTAAGAAAAGACCCCGTAATCGGAAGATGGGTAATCATCGCCACGGAGCGCGCCAGGCGGCCGGATCAGTTTAACGGCCGCACTAACGGCACGCCTAAGGTTGACGGTCCCTGCCCTTTTTGCGAGGGTAATGAATCCCAGACGCCGTCTGAGATTTATGCATTAAGGCCGAATCGTTCGGCGGCGAATTTTCCCGGTTGGAACCTTAGGATCGTCCCCAGCATTTCGCCCTTTCTCAAGATCGAAGGAGACCTGCAAAGGCGCGGTAAGGGTGTTTATGACTTAATGCACGGTATCGGGGCCCATGAGGTCGTAATTGAAACTAACCAGCATATCGCCAATATGGCGGATCTAAACGAAGAGCAGATTGCTAAAGTAATTACCTGTTACATCGATAGAATCAACGATTTGGAAAAAGACATCCGTTTTAAGTATGTCTTAGTCTTCAAGAACTACGGTTGGCCGGCAGGCGGCGGAAGAATCCGTCATACCCGGTCTCAGCTTATCGCTACGCCAGTTAACCCGAAACGCGTAAAGGAGGAATTGGCAGGCGCCAGGCTTTATTATGATTATCATGAGAGATGCGTATTCTGCGACCTGATAAAGCAGGAGTTAGAATCTAAAGACAGGCTTATCCTTGATATAGACGGATTTATCGCGGTAGTCCCTTTTGCCTCAAGATTTCCTTTTGAGGTTTGGGTACTTCCCAAAAAGCATTCCTGTGATTTTACCAGCTTAGACTCAAGGCAGCGTTTAGAGTTGGCGAAGACGATGAAAAAAGTGTTAAGCAAATTGAAGATCGGCTTAAACGACCCTCCTTACAATTACGTCCTGCATACCGCGCCTTTCCGGCGCCAGAAAGCCGGTTACTGGAAAAGCATCGATTATGACTATCACTGGCATATCGAGATCATACCGCGGATTACCCGGATTGCCGGTTTTGAATGGGGGACGGGTTTCTATATCTGCCCGATTGCGCCTGAGGAAGCCGCAGATTTCTTAAGGAAGGTGGAGGTATAGATGTCGGAGTTGCGCAGGGACCCTATCGGAGGCAGATGGGTAATCGTAGACGATGATCACCCGAGCAAACCTGAGGATTTCGAATTTGAGCCGCAAGTTTATAAAGGCGGCGTCTGCCCGTTTTGTTATGGGAACGAAGAAATGACTCCCCCGGAGGTCGGCGTAATGAGAGATCCGTCAGGCCCGGCTAATTTTCCCGGCTGGCAGGTACGCGTAGTGCCGAATAAGTTCCCGGCCTTAGAAATAGAAGGAGAACTCCAGAGGCGCGGTATAGGTATTTATGATATGTCTAACGGCATAGGCGCACACGAGGTCCTTATAGAGACGCCTTATCACCGTAAAGATATGCCGGAATTATTAAATTCGGAAATCGAGAAAATACTTCAGATGTATTGCCAGAGGACGCTAGACTTAAAAAAAGACGAAAGATTTAAATATATAATGATTTTTAAAAATTCAGGCGCAGCAGCAGGGGCTTCGTTGGAACATGCGCATACCCAGATAGTCGCCCTGCCGATGATCCCTAAAAGCGTTATGGAAGAGATTAAGGGTGCGCATAATTATTTTGATTTCCGCGAACGTTGTATATTTTGCGATATCCTCAGACAGGAGATACAGGAACAGGAGAGGGTGGTTTTTGAGAACCAGTATTTTGTCGCTTTCTGCCCTTTTGTCTCAAGGTTTCCTTTTGAGATCTGGATAGTCCCGAAAAAACACAGCGGATATTTCTGCCATATCCCGCAGGAAGAGGTACAGGCACTGGCCGTGATCCTTAAGGAGACAATAGCAAAGGTGAAAAATCTTTTTCCCGGAGTACCCTATAATTTTATTATCCACTCTTCTCCGGTGAATACCGATACCGCTTCGGAAGGTTATCACTGGCATATCGAATTCATACCTAAGCTTACCAGGGTCGCCGGTTTTGAATGGGGTTCAGGTTTTTACGTCGTGCCGACCCCCCCGGAACTGGCGGCGAAATATCTCAGGGAAAAGAAGTAGCAAGATAATCCATAGCAGTTAATCAGTAAGGAGGAATGAAATGGCAGTAAAAGTAGGCATCAACGGATTCGGCAGAATCGGGAGGATGGTAGCAAGGGCGATACTCGAAAATAAAAGCAAAAGTATCGAATTAATAGCTGTAAACGATATTACCGATGCAAAATCGCTGGCGCATCTTTTAAAATATGATTCAGTGCACGGACGTTTTCCAGGCGGTAATGTAAAGGAGTCCGCGGGTTCGATCGTGGTAAACGGAAAAGAAATAAAAGTCCTTTCAAAAAAAGACCCCGGGGAATTACCGTGGGAGGAGATGGGTGTAGAGATCGTAGTAGAATCAACCGGCCTATTCACGATAAAAAATGACGGGGTGAATAAGAAAGGCAAAGAAGTAAAGGGCGCGATCAACCATATTACAAAAGGCGGCGCAAAAAAAGTTATTATCAGTGCCCCGGCTGAAGGCGAAGATTTAACCATCGTGCTTGGCGTAAACGAAGATAAGTATGACCCGAAAACCCATCATGTGGTTTCAAACGCATCCTGCACGACTAACGGCTTAGCGCCGGTGGCAAAGGTGCTAAACGACATCTGGGGCATAGAGAAGGGGCTGATGACTGCTATACACGCTTACACCAATGACCAGCGCGTCCATGACCTGCCGCATTCGGATATGCGCAGGGCGCGCGC
>CAYNRN010000010.1:0-29204 GCA_964399915.1 uncultured Planctomycetales bacterium | reverse complement strand
TGCGCGAGGAGATAAAATCCATCATTGATTTTGTATTTGACACGATGCGGGTTTTTGGGTTTAATGATGTAGGCATAGAATTAAGCACCCGGCCTGAAAAATTCATCGGCTCGCCTGAAGATTGGCAGGCAGCGACTTGCGCGCTGGAAGAAGCGCTGAAAGACAAAGGGCTGGTTTACAAGGTCAATGCCGGGGAGGGCGCTTTTTACGGGCCCAAGATCGACATAAAGCTCAAGGACGCCCTAAAGAGAGAATGGCAGTGCGCTACGATTCAGTGTGATTTTGCCCTGCCTAAAAGGTTCGGCCTTGCTTACATAGATTCCGAAGGCAAAGAAAAGCAGCCGATCATGCTGCACCGGGTGCTTTTAGGCAGCATTGAGCGCTTTATCGGGGCCCTGGTAGAGCATTATAAAGGGGACCTGCCGTTGTGGCTTGCCCCTGTGCAGGTTTTGGTTGTGCCGGTAAAAGCAACCGCCGCAGATTATGCGCGGCAAGTGGCAAAGGAATTAAGGCAGCAGGGGGTCCGCTGCGGCATTGACGATGGGAAAGAAACCCTGGATAAAAAAATCCGCAACGCGGAAGTAAATAAGATACCTTATATCCTCGTTGTCGGCGAAAAAGAAGCAGGGCAGGGTACGGTTTCCGCAAGAAAAAGAGGCAAGCAGGATTTAGGGGGCATGCCGCTTGCCAAATTTATCGAAGATATCAAGAGGCAGATAGAAGAGAAAAAATAACCAGGAGGTGGGATATTAAAAAGTTCATCAGGATAAACGACAAGATACGTGTTCCGCAGGTGCGCGTTGTCGGCCCGGAGGGCGGACAGTTGGGGGTAATGACGATACAAGAGGCGCTGGAGGCAGCCAATCAGCATGAACTGGATTTAGTGGAAGTAGCGCCCTCGGCCAGCCCGCCGGTTTGCAGGATAATAGATTTCAGCAAGTTTAAGTACGATCAGGAGAAGAAGGAGCGCGAGGCAAAGAAACACCAGAAGCAGAGCAAGATTAAGGAAATCCGCCTTAAGCCCAATATCGATATACATGATTACGAAACCAAGCTTAAACAGACGATGGTTTTTTTGAATAAAAAAGATAAAGTAAGGCTTAATCTTTTCTTCCGCGGCAGGCAGATGGAGCATGTGGACTTAGGCAGGAAGCTGTTGGACAGGTTTATCACCGATACGCAGAGCGCAGCCCAGGTTGAGCGTCAGCCGCTTATGGAGGGCAGGGTGATTTCGCTGGTGCTGGCGCCTAAATAAGGACTAAGTCAGGAGAATAAGGTATGGGAAAGTTAAAGACAAAGAAAGGCGTAGCTAAGAGATTCAGGTTGACCAAAAAAGGCAGGATCAAGTATCACCCTTCAGGCAAAGGACACCTGCTCTCCAATAAAGAGCCGGAACACTTAAGGAAATTAAGGCGCGCGGACACAATCGAGAATAAAAAAGAAATTAAATATTTAAAAAGGATGCTGCCTTACGGTTAGCAGATCAAGGAGAGGATAATGGCGAAGATTAGACATAGCGCTGCGACGCGCAGAAGAAAAAAGAGGGTCTTAAAGCAGGCAAAGGGGTATTGGGGCCGGCGCAGCAAGCAATTCCAGCAGGCAAGGCGCGCCCTGATGCACGCGCTTGTCTATGCCCGGCGCGACAGAAAGGTAAAGAAGAGGGAATTCCGCAGGCTCTGGATTACGCGTATTAATGCCGCCTGCCGGCAGTCAGATATTACCTACAGCCGCTTTATGAACGGGCTTAAAAAATGCAAAATAAATATCGACCGCAAAATTCTGGCGGATCTGGCGGTAAAAGACCAGGCCGCGTTTAAGAAACTTATTGAGATAGTAAAAGGAGAGAAATCCTGATGTATGTAATTATCGTCGGCTGCGGAAGGGTAGGCGCTGAATTAGGAAAGCTTTTGTCGCAGGAGGGGCACAATGTGGTGATCATCGACAAGAACCCCGCTGCCTTTGACCGCTTAGGCGGCGCATTTAACGGCCTGACGCTTGCCGGAAACGGCTTTGACTTAAACCTGCTCAAGCAGGCAGGGATTGAAAATGCCGATGCCTTCTGCGCCGTAACAAACGGAGATAACACCAATCTTATTTCAGCGCAGGTAGCCAAGAAAATCTTCAAGGTCTCCAAAGTCATCGCCCGCATCTATGACCCGCAGCGCGCGCATATCTATTCCGCCCTGGGCCTGGATATCATCAGCGGCACCGTGCTCTTTGCCGCAATGATCAGGGATAAGATTATTGAAAGCCGTTTTTCCAGTTATCTGATAGAAAGCAAGGATACCGGCGTCATCGAAATAGAGGTTAAAAACAACCTCGTTGGCAAGAAGGTCGGCGAGATGAATATAGCCGGAGAATTTATAGCGGTGGCAATCCGCAGAATGGAAGGGGTGCTGCTGCCGGACGCGGATACGATTTTAAAAGAAAAAGATATCCTGATGGCAGCGGTAAAGGTCGCCAGCCTCAAAAAAATCAAGGAAAGGTTTGACCTATAAAATGTATATTCTGATAGTCGGCGCAGGCAAGGTGGGTTATTTCTTGGCTAAGCGTTTGAGCGCAGGCGGCAACACCGTGGGAATCATTGATAAAGATAAGGCGGTGTGCGAAGAGGTCGCCAGGCAGCTGGAAGCACTGGTGATTAACGGAGACGGTTGTGATCCACGCATCCTTGAAGAGGGAGGCGTTGCGCGCTCAGACGTAATCGCCGCGGTTACCGGCGATGATGAAGATAATCTGATCATCTGCCAGCTCGCTAAGGAGAGGTTTAAGGTTACCCGTACAGTAGGCAGAGTGAATAACCCCGATAATGAGCATACTTTTTCGGAATTGGGGGTTGACGTCCCGATAGACGCTACCAAGATTATCGCCAAGATCATTGAAGAAGAAGTTTCCTTCTCTGATTTCGTAAACCTGATGAGCTTTAAGCGCGGGAAGCTGGCCATCGTGCGCGTGGACCTGCCGGATGATTCCCCGGCGATCGAAAAAGAAGTTAAGGACGTGCGATTGCCGCCGGATTCCGTGTTGGTCTCAATAGTCCGGGGCGAAGAGGTCATCGTGCCTAAGGGCGACACCGTCTTAAAATCCGGGGATGACATCATCGCTATCACCGCCGTCGGCAACGAGCCGCAGCTGCTGAACTTACTGGTAGGGAAATTATAGATGAAGCTTAAAGCCTCTTTTAACATCGCCATAGGCATTGCTACCGAAACCCTGTATACTCTTCTTATAATCCTGGCAGGATTTATTATCTGCCTGATTATCTCTAAAATATGATCCTAAAGCCCCGCCTGCAGGATATCCGGAATATCGGTTATTATTTGGGAAAAATTATGATTGGCCTGGGGCTTACCATGCTTATGCCGGTTGCCTTAGGTATTTGCATCGGCGAAATAAACCCTGTACTGGATTTTATCATTGCCACAGAGATTACCCTGATTTTTGGCCTGATCCTAAGCCGCCTCTGTTATACGGAGAGCGACCTTAACTGGCAGCAGGGCATGGTGGTGGTAAGCTTGTCGTGGCTCGCCGCAATGCTGGTTAGCGCCATACCGCTATATTTAAGCGGCCACTGGAAATCATTTCTTGACGCCTGTTTTGAAGCGATGTCCGGCCTGGCTACTACAGGCCTGATCTTAGTGCAAGATTTAGATCATCTCTCCCGCAGCCACAACCTCTGGCGGCATTTGACTATGTTCATCGGCGGGCAGGGCATGGCGATTGTAGCGCTTTCGCTGTTATTGCGCGGCTCAGCTGGAGCATTCAGGCTGTATGTAGGGGAGGCGCGAGAAGAAAAACTCCTGCCCAACGTAATCCACACTGCCAGGTTTATCTGGTTAATCAGCATCGTTTATCTAATTATCGGCACAACTGCGCTGGGGGTAGCGGGTATTTTTTCCGTCGGGCTTAAGCCGGCGGCATCTTTTTTCCACGCCGCCTGCATTTTTATGGCCGGATTTGATACTGCCGGTTTTGCCCCTAATTCCCAGAATATCCTCTATTACCACAGCTGGCTTTATGAAGGGATCATTATCCTGATTATTGTGGCTGGGGCATTAAATTTTAATTTTCATTACCAGCTTTGGAAAGGGAATTTCCGGGAGGCGCGCAAGAATATAGAAACCAGGGCGTTTTTTATCAGCGTCCTGCTGATATTTTTTGTTACTGCTGTCGGCTTACAGCAGACAGCAGTTTATGAAGGCGCGATGATGCTTTTTCGTAAAGGCTTTTTCCAGTTTATTTCCGGGCACACTACTACCGGCTACGCGACGATATATGCCCAGCAGTTTATCAGAGAATGGGGAAATCTTGCCTTGGTAGGATTAATTACTGCTATGGCCTTAGGCGGTTGCGCCTGTTCTACTGCCGGCGGCATCAAGATGCTGCGGGTAGGGATTATTGCCAAGGCCTTGAAAGAAGACGTAAAAAGAATAATCCTGCCGGAAAAGGCAGTGGTAACGCAAAAATTCCACCACATTAAGGAAGTGTTCTTGGATGACCGGATGGTGCGTTCCGCAGCGCTGATTACTATTGCTTATATTGTGCTCTATTTCACCGGCGCGATTATCGGTATGTGTTACGGCCATCCGTTTTTGTATTCTCTATTTGAGTCTACGTCGGCAGCGGCAAATGTAGGCTTGTCCTGCGGCATTACCGATGCTGCGATGCCAAGCGCGCTAAAGATAACTTATATCTTCCAGATGTGGGCAGGAAGATTAGAGTTTATGTCGGTGTTTACGCTGTTGGGATTTCTGGTGGCGGCGGTGAGGGGTAAGTAAAAGACAATGGTCACAAGTCACAAGTCACAAGTCACAAGTAAAATAAGAAACTGCGCTGTATTTTTCATTTTGGCGTCGTGCTGCTTAGGGGCTTTTGTGCTCCCTGTTTTTGCCCAGAGCGTTTCCAGCTCAGAGCTGATCAACAATGCCAAGCAGTATGACGGAAAGGTGGTATCTTATCAGGGCGAGGTAATCGGCGAAGTAATGCCGAGAGGGGATTTTGCCTGGGCAAATATTAATGACGGTAAAAACGCGGTCGGCATCTGGATGACTGCTGCACAGGCTTCAGAAATCAGCTTTGCCGGAAGTTATAAAGCAAAAGGCGACTGGTTTGAGGTAGAAGGGGTATTTAACCGCAGTTGCCCCCAGCACGGCGGCGATCTGGATATCCACGCCCGTTCCGTAATAAAGAAAATAGCGGGGCGCGCCGTTGCGGAAAAGTTAAACCCGGATAAAAAACAACTGGCGATTATTTTAGCGGTAATATTGGCGGTGATATGGATATTGATGCTATTTATACGCAGATAAAATCGCAGATAGAAACTGCCGCATCTCCTGCTGAGCTGGAAGAGCTGAAGGTCAGGTTCTTGGGCAGAAAAGGGATGATCGCCGATTTGACCGGCACAATCCCATCTTTGCCGGCTGCGGAACGCGCGGCATTCGGGCAAAGGGTAAATCTCCTGAAGAATAACACCGGGCGCATGCTTGAAGAAAAAATGGCCGCATTATCGGTTTCCGGTTCCGCGGAAGAGCGCCAGGCAGTTGATATTACTATGCCCGGGGTAGCCCAGCGCATCGGGCATATTCATCCGATTACGCAGGTGGTTGAAGAAATCTGCTCTGTCTTCACGCGCATGGGGTTTTGCGTGGTAGAGGGTCCGGAGATAGAGACGGAATTCAATAATTTTACCGGTCTGAATATTCCTCTTAATCATCCCTCGCGGGACGCCTTTGATACTTTCTACTTAAACTCCAAACTCCAAACTCCAAACTCCAAACTACTGCTACGCAGCCACACATCTCCGGTGCAGGTCAGGGTGATGAAATCGCGCAAACCGCCGCTGGCAGTAGTCGTTCCCGGGCGCGTATACCGTCCGGATGCCGTAGACGCCAGTCACTCTTTTATGTTTCACCAGGTGGAGGGCTTTGTCGTGGACAGGGATATCAAATTCTCCGATTTAAAAGGGGTGCTGGAGGTTTTTGCCAAGGCAGTGTTCGGCAAGGAGATAAAAATGCGTTTCCGCCCGCACTTCTTCCCGTTTACAGAGCCATCCGCAGAGGTGGATATCAGTTGTATTATCTGCAAAGGCCGCGGCTGTTCTGTCTGCGGCAGGAAGGGGTGGCTTGAGATTTTAGGCAGCGGCATGATTCATCCCAATGTCTTCAAACATGTCGGCTACGGCGCCAAAATTTATACCGGTTTTGCTTTTGGTATGGGGGTTGACAGGATTGCCATGCTCAAATACGGCATTGATGATATCCGGTTGTTTTATGAAAACGATCTAAGGTTCTTGCATCAGTTTTAATAATTTCCCATGAAAGTCACATACAACTGGCTTAAAGAATTTGTGGATCTGAAAATCGCGCCCCGTCAGCTGGCGGAAAAGTTGACGATGGCGGGATTGGAAGTTACAGCTTTAGAGGAGCGGGGGGGAGATTTTGTCTTTGAGATAGAAATCACCTCTAACCGCCCGGACTGGTTGTCGGTGTTCGGAGTGGCAAGGGAAGTGGCGGCGATTACCGGGAAAAAATTGAAACCGCCGCTTATTAAAAACCCAAAACCCCTGCCTGCCCGGCAGGCAGGCAAAAACCAAGACCTAGCGAAGGTTTCAATTAGAGTTGAAAACAAGAAAGATTGCCCTTTGTATACCGCCAAAATAATCCGCGGCGTGAAAGTCGACCCGTCGCCGGAGTGGTTGAGAAAGCGCCTGGAATCAGTCGGCTGCCGCAGCGTAAATAACCTGGTTGATATTACTAATTACGTCTTATTCGAGCAGGGAGAACCCTTGCACGCCTTTGACCTGGATAAAATTTCAGGCGGGGTGATTGCAGTGCGCCGCGCGCGCGATAACGAGAAGATCACTACGATAGACGGAACGCAAAGAATGCTTTCTGCGCAGATGCTGGTGATCGCCGATAAAGATAAGCCAATAGCTATAGCCGGGGTAATGGGAGGCGGGGAAAGCGAAGTTACGCCGGCAACGCGCAATCTGCTGCTTGAGGCAGCGGTTTTTGACCCTATAGCCGTACGCCTGGGGAGGCAGAAATTAGCTTTACAGAGCGAATCAAGTTACAGGTTTGAGCGGGGCGTGGATCTGCAAACCGTTGTTAGCGCTTCGCAGAGGGCAGTTAAACTGATTCTCGATTTATGCGGCGGAGAGCTTGTTGCGGCCGTTACAAGCGGATCGGCAAAAGTTAAAACAGAATCTATTGCCTTTGATCTTGCAGCAAGCAACAGCATGCTGGGAGTGGATATACCGCCGGCAAAGGCGGGTAATATCCTTAAGGCGCTGGGTTTTAAATCAAGGCCGGCAGGCAGGATGAAGCTTGGGGTTTGCGTGCCTGCTTTCCGGCAGGATGTAACTTCAGAAGTAGACTTGACAGAAGAGCTGGCGAGGATTTACGGCTATGAAAAAATCCCCGTAACTGTTCCCAGGGTAATGCCGGTTATTCTGCCTGCCGCAGATAGAGACTTCGCCGGTAAAATAAGAAGTATTTTAATCGGCCTGGGGCTGGATGAGGCGGTTACTTATAGCCTGGTTGATAACAATAGCGCCGCAGGGCTTTTGGCAGACGCGCCGCTTGAGGTGGCAAATCCCTTAAGCAAGGAGCAGGCGGTTTTACGGACTACGCTGATTCCCGGCCTTTTGAAATCCGTTGCAACAAACCTTAACCAGAAGCAACAGTACGTAAATATTTTTGAAATCGCCAATGTTTTCAGCTTTACTGCTTCCGGCCACCGGGAAGAGCTTTGTTTAGGGATTGCTTTGTGCGGGGTAAAGCCCAATTTTATCGCAGAGCAGGGCGTAATTAAAGAAGAGGCGTCTATGATGCATATCAAGGGGGCGCTGGAAACGCTCTTTCACCGCCTGGGATTAGGCAATTACGCATTCAGGCAGGCAGGGGGGGGATTTGAGGTTGTTTTTGGCACAGAGGCATTGGGCAGGGCGATAGAGATTAGCAGCGCTATCTTAGGGCGCTTCGAAATCAAAGGCAGGAGGGTTTTTGCCGCAGAGCTTAATCTCGCTAAAATTTTTAAGTTGGCAGTAATCAATAAGAAATTTAAGCCCCTGCCTTTATATCCGTCGATTGCACGGGACGTCAGTTTTCTGGTCAAAGAGGGTATTCCCGCCGCAGATATATTGCAAGCCGCGGCAGGAGAGGCAGGCGCCCTGCTTGAAGATGCCAGGGTAATCGATTATTATAAGGGTAAACAGATTCCCGCCGGGTTAAAATCACTAACCATTTCCTGCGTTTACCGCAGCCAGGAGCGTACCCTTACCGAAGAGGAGATTAATCCTGTTCACGCCTCGCTAGTGGCAAGATTAAAGAGTAAATTCGGCGCCCAGCTGCGTTAGGCCGTTGATTTATTACTGAGGATATGCTATACTTTTTTCGTAAGTAAAATCGTTCTTACAGAGATCCCTGCCGTGCGCGTTGGAAAAAAGATATTAATGAACCAACACAAACAATAAGGGGCCCAACGCTTCCCTGGTACCTTGGTATCAAGGAGAGGGCACCCACCTGTAACCTTTAAGGTTCAGCAAATCGTTTCCAACGGCACAGTGCGGGGATTTCTATTTTTGTGCCTCGCAGGCGATTTTTATATTTTCAGTCGAGGGGTTTAATACTCAACCCATGGACCTTTTCGAAACAAAAATCCCGCAGAAAAGCAAAGACCAGCCGCTGGCCGTACGCATGCGGCCGCAAACCTTAAAAGAGTTTGTCGGCCAGGAGCATATCTTAGGCAAAGGCAAGCTTCTGCGCCGAGCGATTGAGGCCGACCGCATAATCTCCCTGATCCTCTATGGGCCGGCAGGCACCGGTAAGACCTCCTTTGCCTGGTGCATCGCCAACATTACCAAGTCTGCTTATGTAGCGATTAACGCCACTACTTCGAACGTAGAAGAGCTGCGTAAAATCATCTCCCAGGCGAAGCAGAAGAAATCTTCCGCAGGCAGAAAAACGATCCTTTTTATCGACGAGATTCACCGTTTTAATAAAGCCCAGCAGGATGTACTGCTGCCGGATGTAGAAGAGGGTAACCCGGTGTTAATCGGGGCTACCGTACACAACCCCTATTTTTCTCTCGCCTCGCCTTTATTATCGCGCTCGTTAGTCTGCGAGCTGAAATCACTTAGAGAGAAAGATATTTTAGAGATTCTCAATAACGCGCTTTTCGACAAAGAGCGCGGTTTGGGAAAGTTTAATCTTGAACCCCAGGCAAAAGCTTTGGAATTCCTGGCGAAGTCGTGCGAAGGGGATGCGCGCAGGGCGCTTAATGCCCTTGAAATAGGAGTGCTTACAACGCCTAAACAAAAAACCGGGCCGTTGAAATTCACTTTAGAGATCGCCGCTGAGTCAATACAAAAGAAAGCGGTTATTTATGACAAAGACGAAGACGGCCATTATGATACAGCCTCGGCTTTTATCAAATCTATGCGCGGCTCTGACCCCGATGCGGCCATTTACTGGATGGCAAAGATGCTCTACGCCGGGGAGGACCCGCGTTTTATCGCCCGCCGCATCGCGATTTGCGCTGCGGAGGATGTCGGGAATGCCGATCCCCTTGCCCTGGTTTTAGCAAACGCAGCGGTTCAGGTTACCGAATTCGTCGGCATGCCCGAAGCGCGCATCCCGCTTGCACAGGCGGCGATTTATGTCTCCTGTGCGCCAAAATCCAATGCCAGCTACCTGGCAATTGAAAAGGCAGGTTCTGACATCGCCGCGAAAAAAGTCCAGGAAGTCCCCGGCCATTTAAAGGACGCTACTGCCGACGGAGAGGCGTTAGGCCACGGCAAAGACTATAAATACGCCCATGATTTTCCCGGGCATTTTGTAAAACAGAAGTATACCCGGCGCAAGGTAAAATATTATCAGCCGACTGATATCGGCCACGAGGCGAAAATCAAGGCGCGCCTTGAAAAACTGCGCTCCACATGATACAATAAACTCATGATTATAACAGAGCAGAAACCTTTTGCGGAGGTTATAGATAGCTTAAAAAGCTATACCAAGATTTTTTTAGTCGGTTGCGGCGAATGCGCTACTACCTGTAAAACCGGAGGCGAGCCGGAAGTTCTGAAGATGAAAGAAGAGCTGCGCCGCAACGGCAAGGAGGTTGTGGGAAGCTGTATTCCGCCGGCGCCCTGCATAGCCAGCCAGATCAAAACAGAGTTAGCCAAAAACGCCCGCGCGCTGCGGGAAGCAGAAGCAGTGCTGGTTCTGGCCTGCGGTTTGGGGGCGCAGTCGGTAAAGGAGAATGACCGCGCCGGGCATGCAAGCATACCTGCCTGCAATACTTTATTTGGCGCCGTAGTCGATGCGCAGGGCAATTTCCTGGAAAAATGTTCCATGTGCGCAGAGTGTGTCTTAGCGGAAACCGGCGGGATTTGCCCGATTACCATCTGCCCCAAAGGGCTTTTAAACGGGCCCTGCGGAGGCATGGATAAGGGCAAGTGCGAAGTGGATAAGGATAAAGACTGCGCCTGGGTCTTGATTTATAAAGAGCTGGAGAAAAGAAACAAGCTCGGCGATTTCAAGAAGATTAAGCAGCCGAAAGATTATAAAAAAAATACCCGGCCGCGTAAGCTGGCGTTAGGAAGATAAAATGGGAGATTTAAATTACAGCGATAAGGTGATGGACCACTTCATGCATCCCCGCAATGTCGGAGAGATCGCCGATGCAAGCGGCGTGGGCACGGTGGGGAATCCTGTGTGCGGTGACGTGATGAAAATGTTTATCAAAGTAGAAAACAATATTATTGTAGATGTAAAATTTAAGACCTTTGGATGTGGCGCCGCGATAGCGACGAGTTCTATGGTTACCGAAATGGTCAAAGGCAAGACTATTGACGAAGCGACGAAGGTTTCCAATCGCGCCGTGGCCGAGGCCTTAGGCGGATTACCACATCAAAAACTTCATTGTTCAGTTCTCGCAGAACAGGCATTGGGGGCAGCAATAAAAGACTATCATAGGAAACAAAATGAAATATCGAAGTAAAGTTTTCAATTCAGTTTATAAGACAGAGAGAGTCATAAGGCTGGCGAAAACCGGAGCCTATTCAGCGCCTTATTTAGCCAAGATTTTCGGTTGTAACAAAAAGACAGTTTTCAAAATATTGCAAGCGAACGAAATAACCTTGCCAAACTTAGGCAGGTTTGAAAAGAAAATTTATTGCAATGAAAGATTCTTCCTCGAATTAAACCCTATTTCCGCATATTGGGCTGGTTTTATTGCCGCCGATGGGGCATTGAGCGAAAGGGATAAAAGTATAGCTATTTCACTCAATAAGCGCGATAAAGCGCATTTATATAAATTCATAAACGCCATAAAGACAAACGCGCGGATAGGTAATATAAGTAGTAATAGTAGCGTTAGAATGGCTATATACTCAAGGCCGTTATACGAATCATTATTAAAGTTAGGTATAGGCCCTAACAAAAGTTTAAATATCGGACGGATTAAAATGCCGCGTTATTTGGAATCTCATTTTATTAGGGGCGTCTTCGACGGCGATGGATGGATAAGCGGGCGTAAAATTACGCATGTTCAATTAGGTATTGCTGGCAATAGGCCGTTTTTGCGCCAAATCCAAGATACCCTTGTTAAAAAATGCGGTATCAACAGGGTCAAATTATACTTATTGCCCCAATCGGGCAGAGCCTGTAAACTGCAATATACGGGTTCTCAGATATTTCGGATTTTAGATTTCTTATATCGTGATTCAAGTCGCCAGATAAGGTTGGATAGGAAGCGTCAGAAATTACTAGAGATAAGAAGAAGGTTACAGGTTAATGATGCAAGCAGAAATTGAAAAGTCAGTGGTATTGACAAAGCAGCGCATACGTAGTAAAATCCTACTTAAGCTGAAAACACAGAAGGAGGAAGAGAGGATTTACAAGAGTAGCATAGTTAAAGATAAACTTTTTAAAACCAGAGAGTTTAAAAAAGCAAAGATAGTGATGTTTTACGTCTCTTGCGTAGGTGAGGTAGAGACGAAAGATATGATTAAACAGGCACAGAAATTTGGAAAGATAATCGTAGCTCCGACTTGCGCGAAAAATAGAATGCTCAAGCCCTGTTTTTTTGAAAAGGGCGCAAGGCTCATCAGGGGGCCTTACGGGATACGGGAACCGGTAACGCGAAGCTGTATCAACCCGAAAAAAATAGACTTAGTGGTTGCTCCGGGGCTTGCTTTTGACCGGCGGGGACACCGCCTGGGAAGGGGCAAGGGTTACTATGACCGCTTCTTGAAAAAAATGCCCGCAAAAACCCCTTGTATAGGCTTAGCCTTTGATTTCCAAATCTTGCCTGCCATACCCACCACCGACCAGGACGTAAACGTCAATAAAGTCATCTTTGCTTAACCCCGTTACACCCCGGCCTAAAGGCCGGGGCTTTCTGGGTGTAACGGGGTAAAGGAGGATGAACCAGCCATGTTTATAATCGTATTAATTGCCGTCGTTGTAATTTCTCTTTTCGCCGGATATTTTTTGAGGAAATACTCGGCAGAAAAGAAGATCCAGGCTGCCGAGGCTCAGGCAAAGCAAATCATAGAGCAGGGCCAGAAGGAAGCCCAGGGGTACCGCCGGGAAGCCGAGCTTGAGGCAAAGGATATGATGTTCCGCCTGCGCCAGGATTTTGAGCGCGAGACCAAAGACAGGCGCCAGGAGATCTTTAACCTGGAGAAGCGCCTCGCCCAGAAGGAAGAAAATATCGACCGCCGCCTGGGGCTCTTGGAAACAAAAGAAAAAGAAATTGACCTGAAACTTGAATCAGTGAAAAAACAGGAAGAAGGGATTAAGGCAAAAGATGCCAATCTGCACGCTTTGATCGCGGAGGAAAAAGAGAGGCTGCAGAAAATCTCCTCTCTTTCTGCGGAAGAGGCAAAGCAGATACTCTTAAAGCGTATCAGTGAAGAGCTGAATAATGAAAAAGCGCTTTTAATCAGGAGGCAGGAGGAGGAGCTGCGCAGTACGGTAGATAAAAAGGCGCAGGAGATCGTTACCTTTGCGATACAAAAGTGCGCGGTAGAGCATACGGTTGAATCTACGGTAAGCGTAGTCAACCTCCCCAGCGACGAGATGAAGGGCAGGGTTATCGGCAGAGAAGGCAGGAATATCCGGGCGCTGGAAATGGCTACCGGCGTAGACGTAATCATCGACGATACCCCCGAAGCAGTTACCCTTTCGGCCTTTGACCCGGTGCGCAGGGAAATAGCGCGCCTGAGCCTTGAAAAACTATTATCCGACGGGAGAATCCACCCCGGGAGGATCGAAGAGATAGTAGAGAAGACTAAAAAAGAGATGGATGAAAAGATCCGCGAGGAAGGGGAGCGTGCTGCTTTTGAAGCCCAGGTAAACGGGTTGCACCCCGAATTAATCAAGCTTTTAGGCAGGCTTAAATACCGCACCAGTTTCGGCCAGAACGCGCTGCAGCATTCCAAAGAAACGGCGTTTATATTGGGGGCGATGGCTTCGGAGATCGGCCTGGATCTACGCTTGGCGCGCAGGATCGGGCTGCTGCATGATATCGGTAAAGCCGTAGACCATCAGATTGAAGGCACACACGCAAAAATCGGGGCGGACCTGGCGAAAAAGTTTAACGAATCCCCGGAAGTCGTGCATGCCATAGAAGCGCATCATGAGGAGGCTCAGCCGCACTCACTTTACGCGGTATTAGCTATCGCAGCCGACGCTATCAGCGCCACCCGTCCCGGTGCGCGCAGAGAAACCCTGGAAACCTATATCAAAAGGCTGGAGAAGCTGGAGTCAATCGCCAATCTCTTCAAAGGGGTGGAAAAATCTTTTGCCATCCAGGCGGGCCGTGAGATCAGGGTAATCGTGCAGCCGGAAAAAATCTCCGATTCCGAATCTATAAATATGGCGCGGGAGATCCGCAAGAAGATAGAGGAGGGCATGGAGTACCCCGGGCAGATCAAGGTGACGGTAATCAGGGAAACCAGGGCAATAGAGTACGCGAAATGAAAATCTTATTCATCGGCGACATCGTCGGTTCACCGGGCAGAGAAGCCGTAAAAAAGCTCTTGCCCGGCCTGAAAAAAGAATTCTCGCTGGATTTTGTGATTGCCAACGCAGAGAATGCGGCTGGCGGCTCGGGGGTAACTCCGGCCCTCGCAGACGAATTATTTGCCTGCGGAGTTGACGTTTTGACTTCCGGAGACCATATCTGGAAGAGGAGAGAGATCCTGGAGATTATTAATCAGGACAGGCGGATTTTAAGGCCGCTTAATTTTCCTGCTGCCGCTCCCGGCCACGGCAACGGGGTTTATAAAACGCGCTCGGGAATCGAGGTCGGGGTAATCAATCTTAACGGCAGAGTATTCATGGACCCGTTGGATTGCCCGTTTAACGCCGCGATCAAGGCGCAGGAGGAGCTTGCTAAAAAGACGCCGGTGATTATAGTGGATATCCATGCCGAAGCGACTTCGGAGAAGATAGCTTTAGGCTGGTATCTTGACGGGAAAGTTTCTGCGGTCCTCGGCACGCATACGCATATCCAGACTGCCGACGAGAAGATCCTCCCTAACGGCACCGCCTATATTACTGATGCCGGTATGACCGGCCCCTTTGATTCAGTGATCGGCAGAAGAGTAGGCGATGTTTTAGAAAGGTTTCTCACCGGCGTATTGGTGCGCTTTGAAGTTGCTGATAGCAACGTTCAGTTGCACGGCGCGGTATTAGATATCGACGAGAAGACCGGCAAGGCGAGATCGATAGTGAGGATTCAGAGGAAAGTTAATGGCTAAAACCGAAAACCGAAAACCGAAAACCGAAACAAATTTTAAAATAAGCAGAACATCGCTATTGATTATCTCAGCGGCTATCGCGGTTTGCGGTTTGCCTGCCCCGAGCGAAGTCGAGGGGCGGTTTGCGGTTTGCGGCGCATATGCCCAGCAAGCCGCCCTTGCTGAGGATTCCGCGCTTGAATTAAATATAGATCTAAATGCCGCCGCTAACCCCCTCCCGAGGATTTTTGAGCCTAATGCGGATTTAAGCGGCCGCGGCTTGCATCATAACCCGGCCTGGCCGCAGAATCTCGCTGCCCCGGAAGTGCTGGATAGCTGGGAGAAGGATATCGGTTTTAAGGGCATCTACAGGCTGCAATATAATCTCTGGGAAATCAGTCAGCTGGAGAAGAATAAAGAGCTGCAGAGGAAGCTGGTGGCAAATTACGAAAGGACCATAAAACGCATCAGCGATTCAGGGGGAACGTTAATTCTGGATTTTTTCGGGACACCCGCGGGGTTAGGCAGAGTTTTAGATAAAAAGAGCCCCCCGGTTAATCCGAAAGCATTCAAAGATTTAATCAAGGAGCAGATCAGGTATTTCAGCTGTGTTAGAAGATACAATGTCTGGTATGAGGTTTGGAACGCCCCGGATCTGGATGATTTTTTTCTCGGGCGCAGGCAGGAATATCTTAACCTTTACCGCGCGGTAGCCGAAGCTGCAAAGGAGCTGGGGGCA
The DNA here is from genome assembly GCA_964399915.1 of uncultured Planctomycetales bacterium. GTDB lineage: Bacteria > Omnitrophota > Gorgyraeia > Gygaellales > Profunditerraquicolaceae > CAYNRN01. The sequence continues at coordinate 13,716 of CAYNRN010000010.1, read as the reverse complement.
GAATATAAACTGCATATCCCGGTCGGGGGCCCCTCATCGAGCCTCTGGTTCGGCAATGTCGAAGAAAATACTGTCCTTTCTCCTGAGCACAGCCTGGTCTACGATTTAATCCGCTTCGCTTACGGAAACCACCTGCCGCTGGACTTCGTCAGCTGGCATAGTTTCAGCAGCGGACTGATGCCGGAAAAGGAGACGACGATTTATAAAAAATCCGTTCTTTCCTTGATCCGCGATTGGCTTTCCTATTTTAAGTTTAACAATACGGCGCTGGTGGTGGATGAATGGAGTTATGACCGCGGCGTAAACTGGTCGGTAGATAGGCAAGAGAGGTCTTATGTCGCCGCCGCTTATATACCGGCGCGCATAAAAAGCATGTATGAAGCCGGATTGAGCAACCAGGTTTATTTCAGCCTTGAGGATTTTCAGGGCAACAAGGAGGGCGTTTCCAGGAATACCGGTATCTTCTGGTATAACCCCGAATATTCTTCATATGAGGGGAAGGCGAAGGCATCTTATGCAGTGATGCGCATGCTTTCAATGCTGGGTACGGAGATGTTTTCTCAGGCAGTGCTTAACGATGATTTTGCCGGGGTAATCGCCACCAAGGGGAGCGATTATTTTGCCGTATTAATCTATAATTATATTGACCCTGATATAGCGGAAAATTTCCTCTCGCGTAATATCTCCGGCCTTAATTCCGCGGAGAGAAAATTCCTCATAGATAGCGTTAAGTCCGGCAAGCTGTCCGATCTTCTATTGGCGGAAAGCGATATTAATTCTTTGCGTACCACGCCTAAGATAAAGGCGTTGTTAAAGAAAGCAAAAGAGCTCCATGCCCTGGCAGAAGCTGCCCGGAAAAAATCAAGGCAGATAAAAATAAATTTTAATAAGCCGCAAAAAACCTATAGCTGCCAGCGTTATACGATAGACTCTTCCTGCGGGATGGGGTGTAAATTTGCGGTTATCCAGCAGGAGGATAGCGACAGCGGTAATAGCTATAAGCAGGAATTGCTCATCGAGCCCTATTCCGTGCAGTTAGTTATCCTGCGCGAGAAACCGCCGGAGGCGCCGGTTGCAGTACCGCAGCAGGAGGAGGGCGCGGCAGCGGAAACAACTCAGCAGGTGGCGAATTGAAGCAACAGAGGCAGATTTATACCGTCTCAGAGATTACGCAGGATATCAAGCTGCTCCTTGAAAATGCTTTCGGCGAGGTATGGGTTGAGGGGGAGGTATCAAACTTCCGCCCCTCGCAGGCAGGGCACTGGTATTTTTCTCTCAAAGACGATTCCGCTCTTCTTTCGGCAGCGGTTTTTATCCGCAATACGCGCGATATCCGTTTTAAATTAGAAGACGGACTCAAGGTTGTCTGTTTCGGAAAAATCGATATCTATGCCCCGCGCGGCCAGTATCAGCTAATCATAGAAAAGATAGAGCCAAAAGGCATAGGGGGGCTGCAGCTTGCCCTGGAGCAGCTTAAAGAGAAACTTGAAAAGGAGGGTCTTTTTAAACAGGGGCATAAAAGGCCGATACCGTATTTGCCCGGATGTATCGGGGTGATTACTTCGCAGCAGGGCGCTGCGATAAAGGATATCCTCAAAGTTTTGGACCGCAGGTTTAAGGAGGCGCGGATAGTGATTAGGCCGGTGAGGGTCCAGGGGGAAGGGGCGAAGGAGGATATCTCCGAGGCAATAAAAGAGCTTAATCTGTTTAATGAAAGCGTTGACAGGGATAAACGTATTGAAGTGATGATCGTCGGCCGCGGCGGAGGCAGTATCGAAGACCTCTGGGCATTTAACGAGGAAGTCGTCGCGCGCGCGATTTATAATTCACGGATCCCGGTAATTTCTGCAGTGGGACACGAGCGCGATGTAACCTTATCAGACCTGGTGGCGGATGTGCGCGCACCCACGCCTTCGGCAGCAGCGGAACTGGTAATCCCGCGCAAAGAGGATTTAAAAAACAATTTGGAGGATTTGACAGGCGGCCTGCAGAATGCTTTTGCTAACATCTCGGCAGGGTTTCAACAGGAGATTAACGGCCTCTTGCACAGGCTTCATCTGAATATCGCCCATGATTTTGAGCTGGCGGAAAGCAGTTTTCAGTCGGCGCGCAGGAAACTCTTCCTGCTTAACCCGGCAGTAAGGATCCAGCAGTACCTGGAAAGGGCGCTTGATTTAGCAAGGCAGATTTTTGTCCGCGCCGGGCATATCATTGAGTTGAAGCAAAACCGTTTTCATAAAGCCGCGGGGATGCTTTCGGGGTTAAGCCCTTTAAACATACTGTCGCGCGGCTACAGCATTACCTTTGCTCAGGATAGCGGCAGGATTATCAAAGAGGGCCGCCAGTTGGCAATAGGCGATTCTATTAAAACCCGGCTGTATAAAGGAGAGTTAATCAGCGAAGTCAGGGGGATAAAATAATATGGCAGAGATAAAGTTTGAGGAGGCGTTGAAGAAGCTTGAGAAGATAGTAGAGGATCTGGAGAAGGGGGACCTGACCCTGGATGAGGCGCTCAAAATTTACCAGGAAGGGATAGAACTTTCCCGCGCCTGCTCCCAGCGCCTTGAGGGCGCCAAAAAGAAGATTGAAGTGCTCTCAAAAAATAAAAAAGGCGGATTCGAACTTAAAGGCCCGGAAGAATCCGATAGCTAATGATATTAGAGGGAATTAATTCCCCAAAAGACTTAAGAAGCTTAAATCCCGGCCAGCTGCCGCTTCTGGCGCAGGAAATCAGGCAGAGGATTATCAGCGCTATTTCTGCTAATGGAGGGCATTTAGCTTCAAGCCTGGGCGCGGTAGAATTAATCATAGCGTTGCATTACTGCCTGGATACGCCCAAAGATAAAATTATTTTTGACGTCGGGCATCAGGCATACGCGCATAAAATCCTTACCGGGCGCAATAAAAACTTTGACAGTATCAGGCAGTTTAACGGCCTAAGCGGTTTTCCCACAAAAGGAGAATCGGAATACGATTGTTTCACCACCGGCCACAGTTCCTCGGCGGTTTCCCTTGCCTTGGGGTTAGTCTGCGCGCGCGACCAGCAGGCGGATGAAGAAGGTAAATTCAAAGTCGCCGCGGTAATCGGCGACGGTTCTCTTTCCGGCGGGCTCTGCTTTGAAGGCTTAAATAATGCCGGCCACCTTAAGAAAGATATGCTGGTGGTCTTAAATACAAACGAATTAAGTATCGCCCCTAATGTCGGGGCGATCAGCACTTATTTGAATAAGATTATCTCTCTGCCGATTTATAACCGGTTTAAGAGTTCGCTGGAACACCTTTTAAAATCCCGCGTCCCGAAAGGCAGCCGGATCCTGAAACTTGCCTATCAGTTTGAGGAGGGGTTAAAGGGATTATTCGTTCCGGGGATACTTTTTGAGGAGATGGGGTTCCGTTATTTCGGGCCTTTTGACGGCCACAACCTTTCAGGCCTTATCCCTGCCTTAAACAATATCCTTAATATCAGCGGCCCGCGGATAATGCATGTGATTACTACCAAAGGCAAAGGTTATCCGGCAGCAGAAGAGCAGCCGGTGAGATTCCACGGTACCGGCCCTTTTGATATAGAAACCGCGGCTTGTCCGGCAAAAGATGATTGCCTTGAGTCTTATACGGAAGTTTTCGGCAGGAAGATTGTTGAGCTGGCGGCAGAGGATAAAAAGATCGTCGCAATCACCGCTGCAATGGCTGAGGGCACAGGCCTGGCTAAATTCCGCGACTTGTATCCTGAGAGGTTTTTTGACGTCGGGATTGCCGAGCCGCACGCGGTCTGTTTTGCCGCCGGGCTCGCCTCTTCAGGGCTTAAGCCGGTTGTGGCAATATATTCTACGTTCCTGCAGCGCGCCTATGACCAGATTATTGAGGACGTTGCTTTGCAGGAAGTACCTGTAGTATTTGCGATTGACCGCGCAGGTATTGTCGGAGAAGACGGGGTAACGCATCAAGGGATTTTTGATTTGAGTTTTTTGCGTTCGGTGCCGGGATTAGTGATTATGGCCCCTAAGGACGGCAGAGAATTTGAGGCGATGCTTGAATTCGCGCTGAATTCAGATAAACCGGTTGCCATAAGATACCCGCGGGACAAGGCTGCCGCAAACCGCGCAGCGCAAACCGCAAACCGGATAATAGAAGAAGGCAAAGCAGAGATCTTAAAAGAAGGCAGTGATTTTGCGATTATCGCTTTAGGCAGCATGGTTGCGCCTTCTCTGGCAGCGGCAGAGATTTTAGAAAAAGAGGGTTTAACCGCGACAGTGGTAAATGCGCGTTTTGCCAAGCCGCTGGACAAAGGGTTATTGCGCCAGCTGAAACAAAAAATGAAATTTATCTTTACCGTTGAAGAAGGGGTTTTAGACGGAGGGTTCGGATGCGGAGTAAACGAAGAGATTAACGGACAGGCAATCAGGATCGGCCTGCCGGATGAATTTATCCCGCACGGCAGAAGAGATATCCTGATGGAAAAATGCGGATTGGACGAGATGGGGATTGCCGAGAAGGTCAGAAGGGTGATTAAAGGCAATGGCTAAAATCACGATTGACCGCGAAAAATGCAAAGGTTGCCTTTTATGCGCCAGTTTTTGCCCTAAAGGGTTGATTAAGCCGTCAAAAAAGCTGAATCAGAAAGGTTTTGGTTTCGTGTTCTTCGAGGATAAGGGCGATTGCGCGGGGTGTTCTTTTTGCGCGCTGATCTGCCCGGATTGCTGTATAGAAGTATATAAATGAGCCGAAAACAAAGCGAGAAAAAAATATTGATGACAGGGAATGAGGCGATTGCCCAGGGCGCCATCGACGCCGGATGCCGCTTTTACGCGGGTTACCCGATTACCCCGCAGAATGAATTGCCTGCTTACATGGCGAAATTTATGCCTGAGGCAGGGGGAATATTTATTCAAGCGGAATCGGAGATTGCCGCGATAAATATGGTTTTCGGCGCTTCAGCTGCCGGAGAGCGGGCAATGACTTCTTCTTCAAGCCCGGGTATCAGCTTGAAGCAGGAGGGCATTTCCTATATCGCAGGGGCTGAATTGCCGGCTGTAATCGTCAATATAATGCGCGGAGGGCCCGGCTTAGGCAATATCTCGCCTTCGCAGTCAGATTATTTTCAGGCCACCAAAGGCGGCGGTCACGGAGATTACCGCCTGATTGTTCTGGCGCCGGCTTCGGTTCAGGAAGCGTATGATTTTATGCGCGATGCTTTTGAGTTAGCGGACAAGTACCGTAATCCGGCAATGATTCTGGCAGACGGTATGCTTGGGCAGATGATGGAACCGCTTCAGTTGTCAGATAATGATAATCTGAAATCTGAAAACCGAAAACTGAAAACTAAACTATGGGCGCTTACCGGATGCAAAGGAAGAAAACCCAATATCGTTAAATCATTTTTTATGCGCGAAGGGGACTTGGAAGAGTCCAACCTGCTCTTGCAGAAGAAATATAAAACTATCCAGGATAAAGAAGAGCGTTGCGAATCGCTATATTTAGACGACGCGCAGGTCGTGTTTGTCGCTTACGGGACAATGAGCCGGATTGCCAAAGCTGCGATGAATACTTTAAGGGGCAAGGGTAAGAAAGTGGGCTTAATCCGTCCGCAAACCTTATGGCCCTTCCCTAAGAAAATATTTCACCGCAGGCCGCACACCGCACACCGCTTGAGATTTCTAGTCGTAGAGATGTCCTATGGCCAGATGCTTGAGGACGTGGAATTAGCGGTTAAAGGGAAGGCGGGGGTTGAATTCCTCGGCCGTTCAGGGGGCGGAATCCCGACGGAAGAAGAGATAATAAAGGCAGTGCTAAGGATTAAGTACTAAGGATTAAGTTGAAAGGGAGCATGGAAAAGATATTCAGCCGTACCAAATCGTTGCGGGATATAGCGAGCCACTACTGCCCGGGTTGCGGGCACGGGGTTGCCCACCGCCTGGTAGCAGAGGTGATCGATGAGCTGGGTATCAGGGAACGGGTAATCGCGGTTGCTCCCGTCGGGTGCGCGGTAACCGCTTATGATTACTGGGATTTTGATTGTTCGGAAGCTGCGCACGGAAGGGCCCTGGCAGTGGCTACGGCAATTAAAAGGGTGAGGCCCGACAATATCGTATTTACCTATCAGGGCGACGGAGATTTAGCAGCTATCGGCACCAATGAAACGATCCACGCGGCAAACCGCGGAGAGAATCTCACGGTTGTTTTTATCAATAACGCGGTCTATGGCATGACCGGCGGGCAAATGGCGCCGACAACCCTTTTAGGGCAGAAAACCGCTACCACGCCGCTGGGGAGAGAGGTAAAATACCATGGCTACCCGCTAAAAATTTCCGAATTGCTGGCTCAATTACCCGCTGTCAAATATGCAGAGCGCACCAGCTTAGATTCGCCGCAGGGAGTATTAAAAACAAAAACAGCGATTAAGCAGGCATTCGAGAATCAGATTAACGGTATAGGGTTTTCTCTGGTGGAAATATTGTCGCCCTGCCCGACTTATTGGGGGCTGTCTCCTAAGGCGGCGATGGAGTGGATAAAGGATGATATGGCAAAAGAATTTCCGCTGGGGAGAATTAAATAGCTCATAGTTGATAGCTCATAGGAAAAGAAAATGACAGAGAAAGTAATCATCGCCGGTGCAGGCGGCCAGGGGGTAATGCTTTTAGGCAAGGTGTTGGCTGAGTCTGCGATGCGCGGAGGCAAATCCGTTACCTGGTTTCCTTCTTATGGGGCAGAGGTGCGCGGGGGGACAGCGCATTGCATGGTGGTGGTCTCGGATTCCCAAATCAGTTCCCCCCGGATCGAGAAAGCAGACACCTTAATTGCGCTTAATGCGCCTTCGCTGGATAAGTTTAAAAGCCGGCTTAAAGACAAAGGGCTCTTGATTATCAATAGTTCACTTGCGGCAAGCCCTTCAAAGGCGGCGGTATCACATCCCTTTTCCGGCATCGCCATCAAATTAGGGAATTTAAAAGTGATGAATATGGTTGCCCTGGGGTGTTACCTGGCGCAGAAGAAAATAGTCCCTGTGAAAACGGTTTTAAAGGCGATTGAAGAGATGGCTCCACCGGATAAGCGCGCGCTTATTGAAATCAATTATAAAGCCCTGAACGAGGGGTATAAATTAAAATGATTAGAGTCCGCTTCGTCCTTCGGCTGCGCTCAGGACTACGCTCACAGAGAGGTGTAAGATGATCCGTGTTCGCTTTGCCCCCAGCCCGACGGGCAATCTACATATAGGGGGAGGACGCACCTGCCTCTTTAACTGGCTTTATGCCCAGGCAAAAAATGGCAAGTTCATTTTGCGCATAGAAGATACCGATAAATTGCGTTCGCAAAAGGAATATGAAGACGAAATCCTAAACAGCCTGAAGTGGCTCGGGTTTGAATGGGATGAGATCTATTATCAGAGCAAGAGAATGGATATCTACCTTGAGAATGCGCGGAAGCTGCTTCAGCAGGGAAAGGCCTATAGCGAAAAAACAGAAAAAGGGGAAGCAATAATTTTCAAAGTGGCGCAGCAGAGGATAAAAGTCAAGGATCTTATCCGCGGCCAGATCGAGTTTGATTCCTCGGTGATTAAGGACCAGGTGCTGATAAAATCCGACGGCACACCCACTTATAACTTCGCCTGCGTGGTGGACGACGCCACGATGAATATCACCCATGTCATCAGGGGGGAGGATCATATCTCCAACACGCCGAAACAGGTTATTCTCTACGAGGCCCTCGGATTTAAGATCCCGGAATTCGCTCACCTGCCTTTGATCATGGGCATGGAAGGAGGCAGGCTTTCAAAGAGGACAGGGGCAACCGCTATCAGCGATTACCGCAAAATAGGGTACCTGCCTGAAGCGCTGGTAAATTACCTCCTGCTTTTAAGCTGGGCTCCGGGGGAGGACAGGGAGGTAATCGATATTAAAGAGGCGATAAAGCTCTTTGATATTACTGACGTAAATAAAACCGCAGCCGCCTTTGACCTGAAAAAACTGGGGTGGATGAATAATCAATATTTAAAATCCGCCGATTCCGGCAGGCTTATGGATTTACTCATTCCCTATCTGATTGAAAAGAATTATCTTCAAAAAGATAATTTTGATAGAAATTACCTGCTTTCTTTAGTAAAATTATTCCAGCCGCGCATGACTACTCTTTCGGACTTCGCGGAGTGGGCGGATTTCTTTTTCGTAGATGAACTAAAGATCGACCCTAAGGCAGAGGAGAAATACCTTAAAGCCGACCTCTCCCGGGAATTTAAACTTTTTAGCGAACGCCTTAAGGCGCTGGAAAATTTTGATATAGTTTCCATAGAGGAAGCATTCCGTAAACTCACCGCTGAATTGGGCATTGAGTCTAAAAAGCTGATTCATCCGGTCAGGGTCGCGCTCACCGGAAAGACCATAGGCCCGGGGTTATTTGAAGTAATATATTATTTAGGGCTTGATAAGACAAGACAGAGGCTTCAAAAATGGGGCAGAAAGGAGTAGCCGTGGCCGCAAGAAAGAAGGTTGTTTTGCTTATGCTATTCTGGTTTTCTTTAATACTTGCCGCAGGATGCGAAACTGTTGGTGGCCTTGCCAAAGGCGGAGCTACTACTATTGATTGTACAGCCAAGGGCGCTGCTAAAGATACGAAGGGCTTGGTAGGCGGCATAATGTGGGTGGATGACTGGATGACACGTAACCTTTGGTAAGAAACAGATTCTTAAAGGAGGAAAAGGTGAGAAAAGCTTTTATTATTTTTACCTGTGCGGTTCTGGCATTTTCGCTTTTAGGCTGCGCAAGTTCGAAGACCAGGGCAGTTGAGGGAGCGGTAGTCGGCGGAGGCGTAGGCGCTTTAGCAGGCGGTATTATCGGGCACCAGAGCGGCCACGGCGCAGAAGGCGCCGGCATAGGCTTAGCCGCGGGCGCGTTAACCGGGACACTCGTCGGCAGCCAGATAGATAAACCGCAGGCGCAGACTGCAAGCGCTGCGGCTGCAAGTTCAGGGCAGATGTCGGTTCAGGATGTAGTTGACCTGGTCAAACAGGGGTTAAGCGATGACGCGGTAGTAGCGCAGATACGCGCCACCGGCTCGTTATTTAATTTATCTGCGGCTCAGACCAGTAATTTAAAACAGCAGGGCGTCAGCCAAAAGGTTATTGATGCCATGCTTGGAAAATAAATAATTTCTGCCCTGTCGTCTAATGGTAGGACACAAGATTCTGGATCTTGTTATCATGGTTCGAGTCCATGCGGGGCAATTAATTAGCGAACGGTCAAGGTTTTTAACAGCAGTCTGCGAAGCAGACAATTAATAATTGAATAATCGATGCTGTTAAAAACCTAAAAAAGGGATTATTAAGGGGAAAAGACTGTTTTCCCCTTAAGCTGTTTGTCTTTTGATTGCTAAGGAAGGGGTGACAGTCCGCCGTAGGCGGACGCCAGAGGGGAAACCATATGGGTTTCCCCATGGGGAGTGAGCATCCCAAGAATACAATATAAGCCTAGACACAGCAATAACGTTCTTTATTTACTTAACGACTCTAGAATAAGCTTTAGCGAACGACGCGCGGGTGGTGAAATGGCAGACACGCTACTTTGAGGGGGTAGTGGGGGTAACCCTGTGAGAGTTCAACTCTCTCCCCGCGCACTCTTCTTCGCCCATCAATGATTAAACTTTGGTAGGGCTACGAAGGAGTGGTTTCTGCGAAGCTCTACCAGCGTAAAAGTTGTAGAGGAGCGTAGCAGAACGCACCAGATTTATTTGATAGGCACAGGTGCCCGATTGGGTGCGTACCAGGAGCTAAGATGAAGAAATTTATTGCGGGATTGGTTTTAGCGGTATTCTCTCTGCAACTCTGCGGATGTTCTATGCCTGCGAGAGAAGCGCAGAAGCAGCTGTACAGCTATACCCGCGAAGAAAAAAAGATCAGCGGAACTTTCGGTAAAAAACGCGTATCAGTCAAAGACTTCCGCGGCGTGGATATGTATGAAGAGGATATGGCGGCGCTTAAGGAGGATGTTGAGAAGTTCATCGCCATCCACCCGGAACTCTCCGATGAAAGTAAAAATAACCTGCGCCTGCTAAAGGTTGCTCCGGGAGAAACTGCCGCAGAGGTGGAATTATTATTAGGCAATCCGGATAAGCTGATTAAGACAAAATCAGGCGCTCCTTATCAGGCCGACCAGGTTTGGGTGTATAAAATCAGCAAAATCCGGGCATATACGGTTTTTATTATCCCGGTTTTATTTGTGCACGAAGGGTATTACCTCTATTTTAAGGATGGGCGCTTAGAGGCTTTGGAGAGGCATTACCTCAGGCAGACGGTTGAGCAGGGGGCAGGGCCGGGGGTTTACGAAAAAGAAACAAAAGAGGAGGACAGCAGTTCTTAATCTGCCCTGCGTTTGTCTTTGACATAATTGCTGTGCTGCATTTTTTTAGCGCGTTCCTTCAGCTCCGCACCGATTTCCCCGATTTCAGCCACGTGAGCGATCTTGCGGGATTCATTAGTCACTATGCCTATTGATATAGATAAGAGGGGAATTTTCTGTTCCTCTCCGCCGCGGCTATGCGCAAGGATAAAGCCCTTCTTTCGGTCAGTTCCGTTATAAAATTCAGGTGATATCTTATCAAAATCCGCGATAATCTTTTCGCAAATTTTATCCGCGCCTTCGGGAACAGTGACGATGACAAAATCATCCCCTCCGATATGGCCGATAAAATCGTCAGGGCCGCCCTTCTCTTGTACGGCCCGGATTAAGATGCGCGCGGTCTCCTTAATCACTTCATCCCCGTGTTCAAACCCGTATTTATCGTTGTATGCCTTAAACTTATCAAGGTCGGCGTAGCAAACGGCAAAGGGAGAATTCTGTTTAAGCCGGCGGTCGAGTTCGTTTAATATAGAGACATTACCGGGCAGCCGGGTAAGAGGGTTGGCTTCTAAGTCAATTTCACTGCGGCGAAGTACCATACGGATGCGCGCCAGCAGCTCTTTGGGTTCAAAGGGTTTTACGATATAATCGTCGGCTCCGGCGTCCAGCCCCCCGACCCTATCATTTATGTCTCCTTTGCCGGTAACCATGATTATCGGCAGGTGTCTTAATAGCAGGTCATGTTTTACGCGCTGGCATACTTTCCGGCCGTCGATTTTGGGAATATTATAATCCAATAGGACAAGATCAGGGGCTTTTGAACCGATTGCTTTCAACGCCTCTTCTCCATCGGCGGCCTCTAAGACTTCGTAGTTCTCCTCCGAGAGGGAAATTTTCAAAATGTCCCTGATATCCGGGTCATCGTCAACAACAAGTATCTTTATCGCCATATGCTTCCTTATTTTTACTTAGGCCGCGGTATGGTAAAAGAGAAAGTCGAGCCGCGGCCGGGCGCGCTTTCAACAAAAATTTTTCCTTTATGTGCTTCAATAATGTGCTTTACCAGCGAAAGGCCCAAGCCCGTCCCTTTTGCCTCTTGATTAATCGCGTTATCCACGCGGTAAAACTCTTCAAATATTTTATCCTGCGCTTCCTTGGGTATCCCGCATCCGGTGTCGTTTATATCCACCTGCACGAAAGAGCCCTTTTTATGCGCCCGGATGCTGATTCTCCCCTTTGCCGGAGTGAATTTCAGGGCGTTGGCGATGAGATTGATAAACACTCTCTCTATCTGGCTTCGGTCAACATAAACGGAATTGGCATCGGAAGGGATATCTGAGATGAGATTGATATCTTTTTCTTTTGCCTGCATGGAAAGCAGGTCGGTTGCCTGGCCGACTATATTGATTAAATTCTGCGGTTCCTGTTTCATGGTAACGCGCCCGGCTTCTATGCGCGCAATATCCAGAAGGTCGTTGACCATATGCACCAGCTCGTCGCTGTGGCGGTTTATCTTCTCCAGGCGCTCTTTTACTTCTTTGGGAATCGCCCCGAGTTTTCCCGCCAAGAGGATTGAAGCATATCCTTTAATAGAGGTAAGCGGGGTTCTCAGCTCGTGGGAAACGCTGGATATAAAATCGCTTTTGCGCTTACTGGAATCTTTTACCTCTTCCAGCACCTTGCTTAACTCACGCGTCCTTTCATCAACCTTCTTCTCTAAATCCTGCTGGGCGCGCCAGGTTTTCTCAAAGAGCCGCGCGTTTTCCAGTGCCTGTCCCAGTTGATTGGCGAGAATAGTGATTAATTCTTCGTCTCCCTCGGTAACCAGTGTGTCCGGATTCTCCGTGCCCACTATCAACAGGCCTTGATTTCCCTCTTTAGGCAGAATCGGGCAGACTACAAAGGCATTGATTCCAAATGCCCGGCTTAAGTTCTCTTTATTTATCCCGGCTGTTGCCGTTGCTGAGATAGAAGAGAAAGTTTCTTTATTGCCGATGATCCTGCGGAAAAAATCTCCGTGGGCGTTGATAAATGTGCTTAAATTTTCCGTTTCCTCATCGCCGTAACCCAGGGATAGCTCCGGAATAAATTTATCCTCTTCCTCATATAGCATAAACGCCGCCGCCCTTTCAAAGCCGATTTCATCTAAATGTTCGCTGCCGATACGCTTAAAGATCTCTTTCTCTTCCATGGTAGTGCTGATCGCGCGGGAAATCCTCTGCAGGGCGTAGAGGCCGGTAATTTTTTTATCCAGTTCCTCCTGTGTTTTGTTCAGGGCGATGTCGGTACGCACGACGAGCTTTGCCTGTTCGTCCATTTCGTTCAGTGATTTCTGCAGGCCGTCTGCGGTTGTCTGCAGCTCTTTTGCGCGCTGCATCTTCACCGCAAGCGCCATAGTGAGGATTACGGTTGAGATAACTGCGGCAATCACGATAAATCCGGAGAAATCCATAGTAATAAATTAACCTCCTACGCCGAGAATAGTGATTGTCTGATTATGAAAATAAGTCTTTCCCAGGTAATCGATGGATCTCAGTGGCGCCTGCTCCCCATAAGTATATAATCCGAATATCGGCACGCCCGAGCCGGATTTTTCCCGGATAATCTCTATTTCCCTATCAGCCTGCCTGCCTAAGAGCATCAGCCTGGAAAGCGAATCAAAGACCAATATGAATTCTGCCGGATGGTCTTTCATCGCTGTTTTCAGATCGTCCATCGCCTGCGCGGTTGCTTCAAGGCAGGATTCTTTTGTGCCTACCATCAGCCTGATACGCGAATCAACGTGGACATCCCCCTGCAGAGTAAGCGAGCCGTCGTCTTCTATGGAAATCACGTTTCTTAAAAGATACTCCTCTTCTCCGGGCAGGTGTATCCCAATAGGGTAAAAGATAGAGATGCGTTTTAATTCTTTCTTTAATTCTTCCCTGGATTTCCCGATATATTCTTCATACAACTTTGCCGCCGGTTCTTCGTTTATTTCATAGACAATATTGCCGCACGATTTTGTGATGTGGCGCGGTTTGCCCAGCGGTTTCCATCCGTGTTTTACCCCGACCCCGAATGTCAGCTTTCCCCCGAAAAGCATGCCGCAGGCCGCATCTTTAATAATTTCTTCGTTAAAATAGAGGTGCGAATTTTTATGCCCCAGCCTCTCCGACGGAGAAGCGCCGATTAATGGGAAGCTCATCCCCAGCTGCTGGCGCATGCCGTTGATAATCCCGGAAGAATCCTGGATCAGCCGGTCGCAAAAGATCAGGCTTAAATCGCGGCGCGTGCCTTTAGACCCGTAGAGCAGCTTTTCCGCCAGTTCTTTTCCTGCGGCGTCAAAACTCTTTGAACTTATCTCTCTGATTGATGCCGCGTTAAAATACGCTTCATTGGGCAGGCTGAT
>CAYNRN010000009.1:0-30308 GCA_964399915.1 uncultured Planctomycetales bacterium | reverse complement strand
CTAAGTTGTGCCTTCATTTACTATAACAAAAACAAAGCCCCCCTGCAATATTTTTTCTTTAATCTGCAGAGGGGCGTCAAGTAATCTTATTTATAATAATCCACGCCGCGCAGGATAAACTGCGCATCCATGCGCTTCGGAGAGAAAAATCTGCGGCAGAAATCTTTGGCTTTAGCTACATCAAACTCTTTGCAGCAGTAGATATCGATGCTGATGTAGTCTTTGGGAGAGAGGGTATGGATGACAATCGAGCTTTCCACCAGCGGCGCCCATCCGGAAAGCCCGGCTTTGTCGGGGAATCTGCTGGCATCGGTAAAAAATATGCTGGGGGGAGCCTGCTTCTCCATTCCCAGATAAGAGACAATCTCATCCAGGAATCTGTAACAGAGCGCTAAATCATCACAGGCGCCGGGATGGCAATTATAGAGGTCAAGCAACAGCTCAAAGCCGAAAGCCGAACTTTTCAGCTGAGGTTGTTCAACTTTACTTTTGACTAAGGCCTTCATTTCTTGCCCTTCTAACCCTTTCAATTGTCAGATTATACACGAATTACGGGAAATGCAAGAATTATTTTGAATTTTTTATTGCTTCCTGACTACCTTATGCATAGTCAACATCTTTTCGATATGGGACCAGAGCTCATGCGCGTCCTTTGCATTAAATAAGGCATCCCGGTTTTTTTGGGAAGCCATTAATTTTGCGATAATCCGCAATATCTGTACTTGCGACCAGTCTTCTTCTTTTGAAGTAAGGATAAGGAATATCAAACGCGTAGGCTCTCCGTCAGGAGAATCCCAGTCTATGCCGGAGCGCGACCTGCCGAAAGCCACTATCGGCTTAAGCAGAGAATTCAGGCGCGCGTGCGGGACAGCTACTCCTTCTTCAACTGCCGTGCCCATATTATTTTCCCGCTGCATTACAGCCGCAACAAGTGCCTCTGCCCGGGGCACGTTGTTATGCTCGGCTATAGCCGAACAAAGCTCGCTGATAGCGCCCCTTTTGTCGGTTGCCTTAACATCTTCAATAAGCGTATGGCGCGAAAAGAATTCCAAAACCTCCATTTCTTTACGCCTGCTTATGGCATATCTTAACCACGGCCCCAGGATTACCGAAGAAAATACCGCCCCGAAGACGATAGCTTCAAACATCGGGGCCGAAATCAGGCTATATTCCAGCGCGATTAACCCGACAATGATTTCCATCGAGCCGCCGGGGGTATGCGCGATCGCTATGGTGAGGCGGTTAACGCGGGAAACCGTGCTTATATTAACCCCAATCCATGCGCCGATAAACCTTCCGGCTATGCCGATAATGGTAATAAGCAAAACGAGGAAAATATCAAAATTCTTCAAGAAATCTATGCGCAGGCCGGTATTGACAAAAAAGAAAGGCACAAAGATAGCATAAACCATTTGCGAGATAACATGGCGTGTTTTTTCCGGCAAGGCGTGAGAACCTCCCGCCATAATCCCCGCTAAAAAGAACCCGAATAAAGCGTGTATGCCGATTTTCTGGGTAATCGCTCCGCAGATAAACCCCAGCATACAGATAAAGGTAAGCGAGCTGCCCGGCTCAGGCATGCTTTTATCTTTAATCTTGCGGATTATGCTGTCGGCGAATTTCCTCCCTGGCTTAAGGCAGATTATAGCGAACCCTATGGTAGCGATAAATATAGACAAAACTTTAAAAATATTTATATCCGGCTGGATAAACAGGCCCAGCACTAAAGTAAACATCAGCCAGCCAATGACGTCGTTGACCGATAAAGCCGACATGATCAGCAGCCCAAGGTCGGTTTTATATATATCCAAATCCTTTAGCGCCCTGGCGGCGATAGGGAGCGCGCTGATTGTAAGCACGGTCCCCATGAATATGACAAAAACCATCCTCTTATCGGCGTTGACAAGGTACGCGTCGGGAAGGAGATAATAGAAAAGCAATATCGGAATCAAGGCCGGAATAATGATATCGGCTATTGCAATCTTAAGGGCATTGCCTCTATGCCTCCAGGCGGTGGAAAAATCCATCTCCAGCCCCATTTCCAGAAGCAGGAAAAAAATTCCCAACCAGGCGACTGTCTCAAGCATATTTTGCTGAATGATGTCAGCGGGAAAGATAAGCTGGTAGAGCTGCGGAAAGAACCGGCCCAGTATAGTCGGGCCGAGAAAGATACCTACGATAATCTCGGCGGTAAGGGCCGGCTGCCTCCAGCGGCGGAAAATCTCGCCCAACCCTCTGGCTAAACTAAGGATAAGAAAAACTTGAATCAGAAAAATCAGGATATGCCTATCGCTCAAGCCTGTCTGCCTTCCTGTGCCAAGGCGCTATTTTTATCTCTCCTGCTCTTTCAAGCGCAAACTTGGCGAAAACCGGGCCGATAAATTCGTGGATAACGGTAGTTCCGATGGTCAAACTGAGGATAATATCGCCGATTGCCGAAAATGCCGGGTTCTGCTTAATCACCAGCGCCAGGCCGATGACAATCCCGCCCTGCGCGATCAGGCCGGCCCCGGTATATTTCCTCACCTTTGCCGGGGCATGCGAGATTACCGCGCCGGCATAGGTGCCCGCGAATTTCCCCGCCGCGCGGAATACCGCAAAAAGCAGCGCCAGCGCCAGATACTGCGCAAGGACCGTAAAATTCAACAGCATACCGCTGATCGTAAAGAATACCACGAAAATCAGCTCCTCGGTATAACGCTCCAGGACCTTAAATATCCTCTCGTGCTTTACGTTGAAATTGACCACGATAATACCCATCGTCATCGTGGCCAGGAGTTCGTCAAAGGCAAGCAGCGTACCCGTACCGTAGCATAAGGCAAGCAGCCCGATAACCAGGACAATGAAAAATCCGTCTGTCTCTCTTTTTATCAGCCGGGTAGCTGCGTTAAAGGCCATCCCGAAAGCGCAGCCTAAGGCGATTGAGCCCAGAATCACTATCACGGGATGCAAAAGCGAGTCGGAGAGGGTAAACTTATCCCCGGCGATAAGGGTTGCCGCAGCCGCCACGGCAATGCTGTAATTGACAATGCCCAGCATATCATCCAGCGCCGCGGCGCTCAACATCGTTGATGTCACAGGGCCTTTTGACCTGTATTGCCGGACAACGGCAAGCGTACCGGCGGGGTCGGTAGGAGAACCCAGGCAGCCCAACAAAAGGCTTAATGCCAGAAACGCATTCCAGCTTGAGATATGTTGGTGGGTAAAAAACGGCAGTATCAGAAGAATCCCCAGGGTGATTGCCGCAAACGCGCACTCCGCCTCAAAAAGGGTAATACAGGTAATTACCTTGCCTAAACGTTTCAGGCGGCGGTAAAACAGCGTCCCGCCTACGGCAAAGGTACTCACGCTTAAGGAAATATTGGTGATGAGATTGGTGTTGGCTACCGCGTCAAAGGGGATAATCCTGAATACGCGGGGATTAAGCAGGACTCCGCCCATAATGTATCCGGTTACTTTCGGCAGCCTCAGCCTGGCCGCTAATTCTCCGAATGCCAGGCCGATGATAATTACTATCCCGATAATCAGGATTCCGTTCATCTCTTATTTTATCCTACATGTTTAAATCTTTTTTTCAATAGCTTTCAGCGATTCAATCAGTTTAGCAGCCTCTTTCCTGGTGAGTATCTCTAACGCGGCCTTATGATAATATTTCTTAATAAAATTATTCAGGTGCTCCGGGCCCCAGGCAAGCTGCCCTGCAAGATACTTTATGTAGAGCTTCTGTTTTATCGTCAGGCCCTGCGGATTGGCGCGGTAATAGCGGCTGCGCACGAAGAAATTCATCAGTTTTCTGAAGGACTCTTCGCTTAAATCTTTTGCGCTCTCTACGCCGGAAGCCTGCCGCAGTATCCGCCGGTATTGGGCGTCGCTTAACCCCAGCTCCTTTTTGACGATATGGATAACCGCCAGCTTCTTGGTGTCTAACGGCATCTGCTTAGGAGATCCGCCAGATTTTTTCTTTATATTCGTCCAGCATCCGGTAAGTGTTGAAGCGCGCGCCTGCGGCGATACAATTAACCATTAAGTCAATCCATTGCCCGGAATAATCCACCTTTGCCTTGTTGTTGGTCTGATAATACATGCGGGCAAGTTCTTCCAGCGCTGCATAAAGTTGATCTGCGTCGTCATCCATGTGCAGTTCCTGCTCATTGCCGGCCTGGCCTTCTTCGCAGCGGTATCCGAAGAACCTGCCGATTCCCGTATCCTGCGCCTCAGCCACCCAGCCGTCAACCGTACTTAGCTGGACTACGCCGTTTAAGATCGCCTTCATGCCGCTGGTGCCGCTGGCCTCAAAAGGCGGCAGCGGATTGTTTAGCCACAGGTCCACGCTGGAAGTAAGCAGGCTGCCTAAGAAAATATCGTAATTCTCAAGCATTACTATTTTTAAATCTTTGTGTACGGCGGCAAGCCCGTCGACTTTGTCTAACATCCGGTCAATAAAGGTAAAACCGAGGTTATCATTAGGATGGGCCTTGCCGGCGAAGATAATTTGTATCGACCCGGCTTTTTTGGCAATATCAACCAGCCTGCGCGGGTCATTAAGGAACATGCTCGGCCTTTTATAGGCAGCCACCCGGCGTGCCCAGCAGAGCGTAAAGACGTCTTCTTTAAAACCCCATTTTTCAAA
This sequence comes from uncultured Planctomycetales bacterium, assembly GCA_964399915.1. GTDB lineage: Bacteria > Omnitrophota > Gorgyraeia > Gygaellales > Profunditerraquicolaceae > CAYNRN01. Next base: position 25,678 of record CAYNRN010000009.1, on the reverse strand, counting down.
AAGCGCGCAGAAGCGCCTTTTATTCTCCTGATGAGCAAGCCATAATTTTCTGCGGAAGTCTCTGTCATCCCTTATCCCAGAAACTTGCGATAATACCATCGGATTTTCTTCTATATTCTTAAAGACTGATGGGTAATCCTTATACAATTTCATAAATTCCTGAGATATCCAGGTATAAGGATGTACACCGTTAGTCACATAAGCTATCCTCTCCTTATATGAAGGAAATTGAATTGCCATCACATCACGGTGTCTCTTCGATACTGCGTTAATCGAAGAGCAGGCATTCATCGAAAGCAGCGTCAGGTTAATCAATCCTGATTTTTCTTCCCCGAATTTTTTTACCAGGTTAAAATCATCGTTCTCAAGCACCGCGGAAAGTTCTGCCTGGGAGAATCTGTCGTGCCCCGCCTCTACGGGCGTATGGCAGGTATAGACGAACTTCTTTGAGATTTCTTTTATCTGCCCCTCTCCTAAACCGCGGCACTTGGCAATAAAAGCAAAAATAGCGTGGCCTTCATTTAGATGGTAAAGATCAATATTGTATCCCAACGCCTCAAGCGCCTCCACCCCGCCTAACCCAAGGATCAGCCTTTGCATGATCTTCGTCCATGCCGAATCGCTTCGGTAGAGCTGTTCGGTAATAGTTTTATTCTGGTCCGTATTCTGGCTGATGTCGGTATCCAGAAGGACAATCGGCACGGCATAATCTCTTTTATAACTATAGGCGTAATATTTCCAGAGCTTAGCGTAAATCTCGCCGCCGTTAACTTTTAGTTTGATCACGTCTTTCAGGGGAATCAATCCGGGATAACTATGGGGATGCCAGTACATCTTATCCGGCACCTGGCCGTACTTAAACCAGAACTTTTGCTTAAAATATCCGGAATGCCAGAGGATGCCTACGGCTACGGCGGGCAGTTTATAATCGGCCATGGTTTTGACCGTGTCCCCTGCCAACACGCCCAGGCCTCCGCTGTAAATAGGCAAGTCCAGCAGGCCTTTGAACTCCACGTCAAAGAAATAATCTGCCAGGCGGTAGTTGGAAAAAATAGTATTTTCCGGAATCCGGTTATGGTAATCGCTTTTCTCCTGGCAGCAGAAACTGTTGTAGAAACTCGTAGCCAGCCCGTACTCCATGGAGAAATAGGCGAGGTTCCTACCTGAAGCGGCCCTAAGCCTCTTCTCCGATTCTATTATCGCCTCAAGCGGCATACCGAAAAAACTGCCGTTTCCGATATCACCCTTATAATGTTCCTTAAAACGGTCTACGGAAACAAGCGAAAGAAATTCTTCTGTTAATCTATCTTTGTCCATAGCTTGTTATATTAGCAGGCAACGCCTTATCTTGCAACTATAAAAAAAGCCCGCGACTCTTAGGTCGCGGGCTTCCCTTCTCCAACCGCATTGCTGTCTTTACCAGCTAAGCAGGTTAACCTTTAATCCGTCCCTGTTTGGGTCTGCAACCTTATACTCAGCCTTCATCAGGGGTTTTTCATCATAAGGAGGAAAAATCGCGGTACCTGAATCGATTGCCCCTGCAGCGCCTCTAACTACTCCCGAGATTATTCCTTCCCCGAAACCGAGCGTACACCCAGCCAAAGCGCTCTGTTCCTGGCTTACTTTGCTGATCTTCCTGGGGACATCCGTCCAGCAGGTAACCACATTAATCACACCGTCTCCCCATTTTTCCGAAAGATATTCTTCCGGAACCGGTTGGGCGTTGATAAATTCAACAAAGCGTATCTGCGGATCGTTGGCATAAGTTTTGTAAATCGAAAATAACGGCATAATCTCTTCCTGCGCCCAGACACTTAAAGATAAACAGAATACCAGTATCGCCGTAATAAAAAGTTTCTTAATCATCGCACACCTCCTCGCCTGCCGCCAGGCAGGCCTTTTACCCTTTTATCTTTTTATCCTTATTTATACCTATATAAACAAAAAACCCTAAGCAAAGCTTAGGGTGATTATTTTCCCCTTTGGCAACCGGGCTGCCCTTAGTTTAAGGGCCCCTTGGCTTTGCGTCCCCCGATCACTCGGGGTTTGCTATTATCAGTGGGTATTCCAAATTGTCATATTGCAATATAATTATAACATATTTTTGCACTTTTATCAAGCCTGGCTGATTATTCGCAACATCCTCCCGTGCAGCCTGCTGTTAGAAGCGACGATAAAACCCTTTTCAGTAAGCGGCGCTGGTTTGCCGGAATTATCCGTAACCCTGCCGCCTGCTTCCTCTACAATGAGTTTTCCGGCGCAGAAATCCCATGGGCTAAGCTCAAATTCCCAGAAACCCGCAGCCCTGCCGCAGGCAACATAACAAAGGTCCAGCGCCGCAGCCCCTAACCTGCGTATCCCCAGGATATGCTTAAAAAGGAACCTTTTCATTGTCTCAAGGGTAGCAACCATCTCTTTGTCGCGGCTGTAATAAAAACCGGTTATCAAAAGGGCATCCTTAAGCCGGCCGATCTCATTTACCTTTATAGGATTTCCGTTAAGATAGGACCCTCTGCCTTTAGCGGCATAGAACATTTCATTGCGGTTTGCGTCATATACCGCTGCCGCAATAATCTCATCCTTGTGCTTTAATGCGACAGAGGCGCAATATATCGGCAGGTTACTAGCAAAATTATTCGTGCCGTCAAGCGGGTCAATCACCCAGGTATAATCGCTTACCGTCTTCCTGTATCTCTTCTCTTCGCAGAGGAAATTATGCTCCGGGAATTTACTCCGGATAAAAGAAACCGCGGCCTTCTCAGCTTGGGTATCGGCAGCGGTCAGGAGGTCAAAAGAAGCGGATTTATACCTTATCTTGAAACCTCGCCTGGAATAATGATTATGGACCTTGCCTGCCCTGGCCGCGGCCTCGATTGCCGCTCTAAGATAATCCATGAATCACCCCAGCCTCCTGCGGAACCTTAATGAACTTAATGTGATTACGCTAAGCCCGATGGCTAATAAAGGTATAAACTGCTCCCAGAGTATCTCTATCCCCACGCCTTTGAGGAAGATTCCTCTGATTACTACCAGAAAATACCTCAGCGGATTTAAAAAGGTAAGATACTGGATGACTATCGGCATATTATGAATCGGGTAGGCGAATCCGGAAAGTAAAAATACCGGGGTGTAAAAGAGAAAAACCGACATCATTGCTTCCTGCTGGGTCGAAGCGATGGTCGAGATATATAACCCCGCGCCTAAAGTGGTAAATAGATACACGCAGGTCCCTAATAATAATAACAACAGGTTCCCCCGAAAAGGTATATGAAACCAGAATACGCCTAATGTTGTAATCAACATTGACTGCATCAAGGCAATTATTGCAAAGGGAATCAGTTTGCCGATAATCAGCTCGATCGGCTTTAAAGGGCTGACGGTAAGCTGCTCCATGGTTCCGATTTCTTTTTCTCTGACGATCGCCATTGCCGTCAATAATAACGACATCATCGTAACGATCGAAGCAATTACGCCGGGCAGGTAATAATTCCTTGAAATTAGATTGCCGTTAAACCAGGCACGGTCACGCAGTTCAATCTTGGGTACTTCTTCTAAAAGGGGCTGATCCGCAATCGCCTCCTGGGACAGGTCCTCCTGATACTGGCTGATAATAGTATTGGCATAACCCATCACTACCATCGCGGTATTCGAATCCGATCCGTCATAGGCCAGCTGGATATCCGCCTCTTTACCGGATTTTAAGTTCCGGCCGAAGCCGCGGTCAATACGCAGCACCACACTTGCAATACCTTTATCTAAGACCGCATTCTGCTCTTGTACGCTGTAGATATAATGCTTGGGAACAAAATACTTTGAGTAGGTAAACTTACGCAATAGCTGCCGGCTTTCCTTGGTATTATCCTGGTCGTAAATAACCGTCGGTATATAAGTAATATCCTTATTTGCGGCGTACCCGAAAAGGATCACCTGTATCAACGGAGAAATAAAAATTACCGTCTTCATCCGCGGGTCGCGCAATACCTGCTTGAATTCCTTGGCCAGTATCGCCTTGATCCTTTCAAACATCTCAAGCCACCTTCTTTTTGAATTTCTTAACCGACATAGTCAGCATGATAGAGGCGAATATAAACAGAAAAACCGCCTCATCCCACATCGTGGCAAGGGTACCCCCTTTTAAGAACGATTCCCTTAAGATCACGATGTAATAGCGCGCCGGGACAAGGTAAGTGACCGCCTGCACGAACTTCGGCATATTAAAGATCGGGTAGATGAACCCGGAAAGCAGCATCGTCGGGATAAATGTAGTGAGGATCGCCAGCTGGCTTGCTAGTATCTGTGTCTTGGCAACCGTAGAGATAAGTATGCCTTGTGACAGCGCCCCGGTCAGGAAAAACATGCTCAAGAAAATCAACAGGAGATAACTTCCCCTGAAAGGCACGAAAAAGATAAACCTCGCCATCACCAGCGCCACAATCAGGTCGAAAAACCCGATAGCAAAATAAGGAAGGAATTTGCCGATGATCAACTCCGGGGCTTTTACCGGAGTAGAGATCAGCTGCTCCATCGTCCCCCTCTCCCACTCACGCGCTACGGTAATGGAGGTTAAGAGTGCCGCGATAATCATCATGATCATTGAGATTACCCCGGGGATAATAAACCACCTGCTTTCCAAGCCCATGTTAAACCAGATCCGCGGCCGCTGCGACAGGGATTTAGGAGGCACCAGTCCCTGATCCTGAAAAGTCTTTGATAGAAGATGTACATTATAATTGGCAACTACCGCATTTACATAGCTCATCGCGATAGTAGCGGTATTGGAATCACTCCCGTCTACTAACAGCTGCAAGGGAGCAGTTTTACCGGACCTAAGGTAATGCGAGAAATCCTTTGGGATTACCAGGGCCATCATTATCCGTCCGTTATCAAGCAGGCGCTGGATATCCCTGTAGTTATCAATATTGCCTACGATTTCAAAATACTTGGAATATCTGAAATTAAGCACAAAGTCCTGCGAAAACTGCGAATTATCCTGATTCCAGACTACCATCCTGACGTTATCGATATCCAGGGAAAGCCCGTAACCGAAGATCACCAGTAGTACCACCGGTATCACCAGCGCCAGAGCCAGAGACCGCGGGTCCCGTCTGATCTGGATAAATTCCTTAAACGCTACCGCCCTAATTCTTTTTAAATTGAGTCTCGTCATAATCTTCTATAGAAGAGACAAATACATCCTCAAGTGAAGGCATTATCTTATTGATGGTAAATCCTTTTGCGCCTTCCTTTTCCAGAAAAACGCGCAGCAACGGGATTGCCTTTTCGCTGTCAAAAACAACGCTGTGGATATTAGCCCCGAAGAGCGCCGCCTCTTTAACCCCTTCTACTTTGCTTATTCTTTCAAGCCAGTTCTGCGCATCGGCTATGGTGATTTCTAAAACATCATTCTTCATACATTGCGTCTTCATCTCCGTGGGGGTGCCCATGGCGATGATCGTGCCTTTATAAATCAGGACCATGCGGTCGCAATTCTCCGCTTCATCCATATAATGCGTGGTTACAAAAATCGTTACACCGCTTGCGGCCAGATTTTTAATAATAGCCCAGAAATTAGCGCGGGTAATCGGATCCACCCCGGAAGTCGGTTCATCCAGAAAGAGAAGTTTCGGCTGATGGATCAAAGCGCACCCTAAGGCCAGCCGCTGCTTCCACCCTCCGGGGAGCGTACGGGTAAGATTTCCTTTAAGGTCTTCCAACTCTGCCATGCGGATAACCTGCTTTTTGCGTTCCTCTTTTAAATTACGCGGTATCTTATAAATCCCGCTGTAAAAATCGACATTCTCCTCTACTGTCAAATCGTCATAGAGGGAAAACTTCTGCGACATGTATCCGATGTGCTCTTTGATAATATGCTGCTCTTTGATAATATCATACCCTCCTACCTGTCCGCTTCCGGAGGTAGGCGGGATTATCCCGCAGAGCATCCGGATGGTTGTGGATTTACCCGCGCCGTTAGGCCCGAGGAATCCGAAGATCTCGCCCTGTTTTACTACAAAATCAATTTTATTTACCGCGGTAAAATCGCCGAACTTTTTTTCCAGCCTCTGCACGCTTACCGCGATTTTATTTTGATTGTTCCCGGTCATACTCTTTAATTATAGCGATGAAGGCTTCTTCCAGGGTCTTGGCATTGCACTCTTTCTTGATACTATCGGGAAAATCGCAGCGCAAAAGCTTGCCCTTGTGCATCAGGCCGATCCTGCGGCAGCGTTCGGCCTCGTCAAGATAGGCAGTGGAACAAAAGATCGTGACTTTTTCTTTCAGCAGGTCATAAAGTATCTTCCAGAAATCCCTTCTGGAAACCGGGTCAACTCCGTTTGTCGGCTCATCCAGAAATAGCACTCTCGGCGTATGGATCAGCGCGCAGGCAAGGCCGAGCTTCTGCTTCATCCCCCCGGAGAGTTTCCCGGCGAACCGCTGTTTAAAAGGGAGTAAGCCGGAAAACCCGAGCAGCCGGTCAATCGCCTCTTCGCGCTTGTCTTGGGCAACTCCGTAAACATCGGCGTAGAAATTGATATTCTCCATTACGCTCAACTCCTCATAGAGCCCGAAACGCTGGGACATATAGGCGATATAATCTTTAAGCGGCTCTGCCTCTTTGACCGTATGTTTCTCGTAGACCCAGGCCTCCCCTTCTGTGGGATCGAGTATTCCGGTCAAAAGGCGCATCGTGGTGGTCTTGCCGGCTCCGTCAGGCCCGACTAAGCCGAAGATCTCCCCCTCCTCTATCTCCAGATTCAAATGGTCAACTGCGGTCAATCCGTTGAATTTACGAGTCAGCTCTTTAGTTTTAATAGTGATCATTATTATTAAGAAGAATATAGGCGTCTGCCGGCATCCCCGGCTTTAAATCCAGGCTTTCGTTATCGCACCTTACCTTGATGCGATATACCAGCTTTACTCTCTCCTCTTGCGTCTGGATAAATTTAGGAGTAAATTCCGCTTCGCCTGAGATAAAAGAAACTCTCCCCTTATATTTCTTCCCTGGATAAGTATCGGTCATCACATATGCTTCTTGATTAAGTTTTACCTTTCCTAAATCGGTTTCATTAATGTAGGCAGTTACCCAGATATTATGCAGATCTACCGCGGTAAATACCGGAGTGCCGGGCTGAACTACTTCGCCTGCCAGGGAACTTTTTACCAGCACGAATCCGTCAAGCGGGGCGGCCAGCTCTGCAAAGCTCAGGCGGGTTTCCGCCAGATCAAGAGAAGCCTTCATTTCATCGACATCGGCGAGCGCTGAATCGAATTTCGTCTTTGCCTCATCGCGCTTCTGCGCGGAAACTGCCCCTGCCTTAAAAAGATTCGCCGCTCGCTCATAATCTATCTTTGCCAGGGCGTATTCATATTCGGCTGCTTTAAGTCCGGCTGCGGCATTATCGCGGATTTTAGTCAATTCATCGGTTTTGAGGCGCGCCACAATATCCCCCTGCTTAACCACCTTTCCCTCGTCACTGAGCAATTCAAGGATCTGCCCGTCAACGCGGAAGGAGATACGCACGTCATCACCCTCTATATTGCCTGAGACTTTTATTACTTTCTCATGCGCCTTCTTTTCGCGGATGATTAACTTTCCCGCAACACTCCCGGCGACCAGCACTGCCGCCGCGATTATTAACAATCTAACCTTTTTTTTCATCTGAACCCTCCGTCAATATGCTTTTGCCCATCGTCCTGTATAAGTGAGCCTCTGCCATCAGATAATCGTAAATACCGTCGGCCAAATTCTTCTGAACCTGGGCGAGCGAAGTCTGCGCGTCTAAGACATCAAGATTTATTGCTACACCGTTATCGAAACTCACTTCTGAGATACGCAATGCTTCGCGCGCCTCTACGACATTATCCTTCTGCGAATCAATGATCGCCTGCGCTTTCCTTAAATCAAGGCATGCCTGCCTGATGTCTACGGCAATCTGATCAGCTAAATTTGACTTACTGATCTTTGCCTCTGCATAACGGGCCCTGGCAGCAGCGACTTTTGCCTGAGAAGAGAAACCGTCGAATATGGGGACCCTCACCGCGATACCGGCGCTCCAGTTCCTCTGCTTGTCATTAAAAATATTATTCAGATTACCCGAACGGTAGGTGTAATCCCCTTTTAAGTCTATCTGCGGGCGATAGCCGGCATTAGCCATCTTGATTGCCCACCTGTCAATATCAACACCCAGGCTTTTCAAGATCATCTCCGGCTTATTTAAATAGGCCTGCTGAAGGAAATCATTTTCTTCTATCTCAATCTGCGAATATTCCAATTTATCTTCCGGGATAACTGCCATGTCAACATCCCGGCTCAGCAATTTATTCAATTGCGCTTTTATAATATCTATTTCGTTTTTGGCATTGACTAACTGGGGGATAAGCAGAGAAACCTGTACCTTCGACTGCAGGTCATCAAAACGCGATGCCGTGCCGTTTTCGTATTTGTCGTGGACATTCTGATAATGCGCCCCTGCCTGATCTAGCAATTCCTGGGCGATGCGCGCATTTTCAATCGCAAGGAGCAGGCCGTAGTATAACCTTTTTGCCTCAAACTCCACATCCAGCTTCTTTGCCCGCAGAGTCTCATCTTCACTCTTCAGGATGAGCTGGGCCTGCTTAAAATTGGAAAGGTTGGCTCCGCCGCTATATAAAGTCTCACTGAAGGTCAGCCCCAGGATATTATCGTTTTGATAACCGGAAAAGATATTCGGCGCCAATACCTTATCACGGCGGGTATATGAACCGTCAAAATCAACTCCCGGCAGAAAACGGCTGGTGGCATCGAGTATCCCCGCCTTAGCAGCCTCTATCTGCTTCTCTTGCATCTGCAGGTCTTTATTCGCCTGATAAGCGATGAGGATTGCCTTCTTCAGGTCCATGAAGGGAGAATCCGCATCCTCCTGCGCATAAACACCGGTACCTGCGATCAGGCAGAATATTAAAATTAACTTGATCAATTTACTGACAATGGTTTTCAACTCATTATAAACCGGGTATTCCTTGTTGATCCTGAAAAACCGCGCATTAGCCTTATATTCGCTGCGCAGTATCCCCTCCTTTTGCATATCGTTAAGGCTTCTCTGAAACACGCCGGCCTTTTTACCTAAGATCCGGCCAACCTGCTGCATATAATATTCATCATCGGGATGGTTAAAAAAAAGTTTAAGCAGGCGGGCCTTATTCTTGCTGATCAGCTTCATTTAAGCTTTCCTTATATGCATATTATATACAATGATATACTTTTATATATAATTATATGCTTTTTGCATATATTGTCAAGAAAAAAATAAAAGCGGTAATCCTTTTTTTATTTCAGTTCTGCCGTTATCTGATAAAGCACGCCGCTGGCGGTCTCTCTTCTAGGAAGCATATATTGTCTGGCTGAAACCGTTATCCTGGTCTTTTTCTCAGAGATTTTATCCAACCTTACCTTCACGCCGGCTCCGTTAACCTCCGCGGTAATTACGCCTGCGGGATCCCTGCTCTTCACCCTTCCCGCCTTCTCGAGTACGGCTAAACTTACCTCAAATAATTTTTTAAGCGGAACGTCCTTAACCTCAGAGACACTATCTTGACCGATAACTAACGCCCCCGCTGCCACCGGCAAGAACGCCACTTGGGATAATGCCGCCGCACTATAAATTATCGCCCCCTCTATTCCGGCTGCCTTCATCGGTTCGGATAAAATCAAAAGTACCAGCTGCCGGACACTGGTAATATCCCTATAAGACTTATTGATCCGGATTTCGTAGACTTTGACTATAGGGATTCCTAAGCTGTAATCCTTGGAAACTAACCTGCCTATATACAGGTTAACAATATCCAGGCGCATCGGCAGAGCCCCCTTATCCTTATATTCTTCTTTTGCGGCTCTCAGGGCATCGACATTAAGCCTGCCTTCTTTACTCCTGATTAAACCCAGCTCGCTTAATTCTATATCTACCAGCGGAAGGTGTAATCTCCCCCCTAAAAGAGAAAACAGATCATACCTGATCTGGATCTCAGGCAGGGCTGCAAGTATGCCTTTAGGGAAACCAACAGGATTATAAATACACAGGTCTCTGATTTCTATTGTCTGGCGCATCAAACTCATGGACAGTCTGCCTATACGCACAGGGGCGCCGGTAGCCTGTGAGGCCAGTGCAGTCACGACAGCCTGAGCCGCTATATCCCTGAGCAGGGAGAAGGCAAAAATTATTATAGATACACCCAGTATATAGGTAAGTATTTTTTTCATCTTAAAAAAGCCAAAAGGCCGGGTTTATCATCGCATGATTAATAGCGAAGATAATCCCGGCCTCCCGCATAAACTATCCGGCTATTTCTTCTTCCCTACCAGGAAGTAGAGTATCAAACCGATGACCGGAAGGATCAATATCAACAGTATCCACAGTACTTTCTTTGCGGTGTCCTTTACGCTCTTTAAAACATCCAGTATCGCAACGACATCCAGAATCAGGATTACTAAGCCAAGCAATGTCCTCATTTTCTTAGCCTCCTTTGTTAAGTAACCTGCTTACTATTTGCCAAAAACGTTGATTTTATTCACTGCGCTGCCTGAAGCTTTGGTCAATGCTGCTGCGAGCTGCTCCTTTGCTTTGCCAAGGATATCCTTCGCCTGCGCAGAGGTATTATCCAACCTGGCTAAGATGTACTGCGCGACGTCAATTGCCTGCTGGTATTCCCTGGAACTATAAAAAGCTTTTGCTTGAGCCACAAGATAATTCACTTTCTCCTGCAGGGTCTGCATGGTTCTGGTATTACTGATTGCTTCCTGGCTTGAGGCCGCTTTCTTGGCGCAACCGGCAAGCGCAAGCGATAAGACTAACGCCGCCGCCACAACAACTACCCAACTTTTCCTCATAAGCCCCCCTTTCTTAGCCGTTATAAATATTGTAGCGAAAGATTAACTCCTGTCAACTGCCAATTCTATCCGCTTCTGCCTCTTACCGGAATACCCTGTGCCCTCAGTTGATCGGTCTTCTCCTTGGAACACTTCATGCAGAGGAATTGGGGCCTCGCCGAACTCCTGTCATACCCGGCGGTCTTTACCAGGCGCCATAAATGAGATGTTGCCCCGCAATTATCGCACCTGCCTTCCTTTATATGCCATACCTCCACAGCCCTGGAGGTAAAAATAAATTTATCTACCCAGAAAAAAATAGAGCCCCCGATTAAATTTGCCAGGACCGTAGCCAAAAGCCCTGCGCCCATTTTCCTTACTACCAGCCATAATATAGGCGTACTCAACTGCCAGCGGAAAAGATAAAGTATAAAGCGCCTCATCTAAAATCACTCCCTGCTTATTTTTAAGATTTTATATTTTATGATGCCGGCGGGAATTTTAATCTTCACTTCTTCTTGTTCTTTATGCCCCAGAAGCCCTTCTCCGAGCGGAGAAGTAACCGAAATCTTGCCATTGTCATAGTCAGCTTCTAAATCGCAAACGAGCGTATACTCCACCTCTTCATCAGTATCAAGATCCCTCATCCGGACCTTCGCCCCGATTAGAACCTCATCTTTAGGGATATCTTTATCGTCAAGAATACGCGCGTTCGCAAGCCTGTTTTCTAACTCCGCGATCTTCTTTTCGTTGTACGCCTGCGCTTCTTTAGCTGCGTCAAACTCGGCGTTTTCGCTGATATCGCCGTGCGCCCTGGCTTCGCCAATCGCCTTTGAAATCTTCCTGCGCTTTGTATTCTTTAAGAATTCGAGCTCTTCCAACAGCTTACGATGGCCTTCCCTGGTCAGATACGTCTCGCCCATTATCGATCAACCTCCCCGGAAGCAGACTCCTTAAGCTGCCAATAGGCAAGCTGCTCCCCCTCATCGAAAAACAAGTAGACCAGATCAGTGTTAAAATACTGCAGAGGCAGGCGGTAGAGGCATACTTCTCTGGCGTTGCTATCGGTACTTGCGGCTTCACAGTAGATAGGCGGAGCGTATCTGGAGGTTACTTCGTCTTTGGATATGCCTTTCTGCAGACGGCCCGCTAAAACATCACTCTTTAATTTTATGAAGCCTTCCTCCTGCGCCTGGATATACTTTTGCGTCTCAGCGCGGTTCTCGGAAAGCCCTTTTAAATCCATTACCCGCGCGCATCCGGCAAGCAGGAAGAATAATAACCCGTATAATATAAGCGCTCTGAAGTTTCCCATAGTCATTAAATCAATTGTATAACAAATTAGTTTTTGCCGCAAGGATGGATTTCGAAACTATTGAATTGCCGGGCTGCGCGTCTGCGGTTTATAAAGAGGCAATCGCAGCCAGCGCATACTCTGATTATTCTTAAGCCACTCCCTGACGATGATATTGCCCATAAAACGGAACATCGCGTTCCTGAAACGGAGTTTAAGCAGCAGAAATAAAGAACGATAGACGGAATAAAACTTCACGTAAGCCCGCAAAACCTCAATCTGCAGTTTACGCGCGGATAATAATTTGGGGCTGAAGACTATATGCTGGCCGTCGTAAAGGTTCCAGTCATGGCTGAAGATACGTTTCTGCTTTTTTAATTCCTCGTAAACTTTCGTTCCGGGGAAAGGGGTGAGGATAGTCATCTGCAGGGTATCTATCTTCTGGCGGATAGCAAATTTAAGCGTATCCCAGATAGTGCTCTCATTATCGTCATCGCTTCCCAGTACAAACATCCCGTGGATTTTGATTTTCTTGCGGTGGAATAAACGTATCGAATGGATAATATCGTTTAACCCCTGCTTTTTCTGGTAAGCATGCAAAGTTTTTAAGTTTACCGACTCAAACCCCACGCAAACCACAGAACAGCCGGCATCCGCCATCTGGCCAAGCAAAGATTCATCCTTAGCTGCGTCGCAGCGCACCTGGCAACTCCAGTTGCGCTTCCTGTCATTTTGCATCAGACTCAAAAGTTTGCGTGTGCGCTTAGGGTTAGCGGTAAAATTATCATCGCAGAAAAAATATGATTTTGCTTTACGCGAGACTAATTCTTCCATCACATTTGCGGCGCTGCGGAAACGGTACTCCCGCCCGAACATCTTAGTTACCGAACAAAAAGTGCAATCAAAAGGGCATCCCCTTGAGGTAGAGATAGGCATAATCGCCGGAGATTCTCTATACCCCTTTACCAGGGAAAAATCAGGATGCGGAAGGCTATCCAGATCTTCAACGCGCCTACCGTATACAATCTCGTCCTTTATCGCGCCCTCGGCCACCCCGCAGATTACCTCTTCTGCCTCTCCGACCACCACCTGTCTGGAGAATTTAAGCGCCTCTTCGGGCAGAAGGCTGGCATGGACGCCGCCAAAAACCACCTTCTCTTTCGGAAGCTTGGCGGCTATTTCGTACCCGCGCTTTGCGGTAGAAGTCAATATAGATATGCCGTAGAAATCGGCATCTAAACGGGAATAATCAGGCCTGATGATATTCTCATTAAAGATTTCTACTTCGTGGCCCCTTTTCTTAAGGATGGCCCCCAGGTATACCGGCCCAAGCAGCGGCATAGGTATCCTGCTATAGATGTTCGCCTTCGTAGCGCGAGGTTCAATCAGGGCTATTTTCACGCTTTATTCCTTTTAGGATGCGCTTACGCGTATATTGATCGCGCAGGGCCCTTTTTGCGAATTTTCCACGTCAAACTCAACTGCCTGAGATTCGCTTAATTCCGAAAGCTTGACATCGACTAAGTTGCTCTGGTGAAAGAATACTTCTCTTCCATCGGTATCGCTGATAAAACCGAAACCGCGTTCGCCGATGATCTTCTTTATCTTTCCTGTATGCATTTTACCCCCCTGTTTTTGAAAAAACAGGGCCCGGCTCTTCTTATGATGCCGAGCCCTGTGTGCTTACCAGGTTATAACTTGACTACCTTGGTAGCCTGTTCGCCTTTAGGGCCTTTTTCGATCTCAAACTCGACCTGCTGGCCTTCCTCTAAAGACTTGTATCCCTCACCCTGGATTGCGGTATGATGCACAAATACATCATTGCCGTTTTCGGGAGTGATGAACCCATAACCTTTCTGGTTATTAAACCACTTTACAGAACCTTTTACCATTATTGTTTACCTCCTTCCGCTAAAATTATAGCGAATTCCGTTAGAAATCCTTATCACTATTTCCTGCTAGAGCTTTTATTTCTAACGGGGCAAACAATGAAATAAAAAAACCGCAAAGTTAGACATCCTACCCTTGCGGCTTAAGACTTCTAATCTTTTATTCACTACAGGTAGAAGTATAACACCTTTACAGGCCTTGTCAAGGTATATTAATCAGCGGCGTTTCCCGGCCTTTTTCTTCCTCTTAGATTCTTTGAGGCCTGCGCTCAAGAGACCTATAACAACTAACACTGCTATCCCGAGAACAATGAATACCGCTACGTTTGCAGAAGATGATGCGGTCTCTGCAGGCGGCATCTGCTGCATATCAGCAGGAGCCGTAGACGTAGTCAGGCAGCCCGCAACCAACAACAAAAGTGACGCCAAATATGCCCTTATCTTCACACCCACCTCCTTATTCTATATTGTAGCTATTGTATCACAGATAATTAAAAATTGTCAAAGAAAAATTTTTATACATTCGCGGCTGAATAATCCATGCTTTTGAAGATAAATTTGAACAATGGCCGCTCAGTATCAACTAACGGCAAGTTATTAATTTTCATAATGGGATAGTCGTAAGTTGATTTTTATGATATGATTGGGCGATGAAGAAAAAGGAAGAATGCCGTTACGCGGTCGACCCCTTTAACCGCCTGATCGCTAAAGAAAGCGGCAGGGAAACTCAAGTCGCCGGGTTCCGTCATATCCTCGACGGAGAGTTTAAAACCGACAAAAACAATTCCCTATTTTATCATCTGAAATCCCCGGCTCAATCTTCTCTTCCGCAGCAGCTTAAACTTAAAGGCAGCTGGTCACTGGGAGAAGATCATAATCTGATATTTACTCTTGATAAAGAAAGTTATACGCAGTCGGATAAACTCACCCTGCAAGGCGAAATCATCCGCGCCGAGAGCAGCCGGATCATTTTTTCCCTGGTTACGCGCGATGAACAGGGCAGAGCGCGCTTTTACCTGATCAGCCTAAGCGGAAGATGGCAGGCAGATAAATATAACCGCCTGAGTTTCCTTGTTTCCAGAAAGGGTTTACCCGAAGACGAAATTGTTTTTACCGGAACCTGGGAAGTAAATACACAAAATCAAATCATCTATAGCTATACCCATCCGGCTTCCGGGAGGAATAAGAAAACGCGCCGCACGCTTACCTTTAAAGGATACTGGGATATCAGCAGGAAATTCCGGCTCTCCTATATCTTGAATAAAGAAACTGCTTCGGGTTTTGATTTCGCAGTAAGCCTAGGTCGGCCGCTAAAAAGGGGCATGCGCTATGAGGCGGGTATCGGTATAGCTCCGGGAAAAGAAAAAATCACTATTTACGGCTCATGGAAGATAAACGAAAAACTGGGGGTTATTTTCGAGATGCCGCGGGAAAAAGGCAGGATGGAACGGATTCTCTTCGGCGCTGAGTGTAAACTAAATCCCGACTATACGCTGGAACTGAAATTAAAGAGCGCTCTTGGTAAAGAATTGGGAACCAGCTTAAGGCTTTCAAGAGATCTGCTTAAGGGGCGCGGAGAAGCTTTTATCCAGGCGCTTAAGGATGGCAAAAAAACTGCTTTAATCGCGGGAGCGGGCATCCGATGGTAAACTATCTCCACCTGAAGTAGATAAAAATCCTTCCCCACCCCTCTTTTGATTTTACCAGCCGGCTGTAGACTTTACGGTATTCGTCTTTAGCCAGAAAATTAAGAATACGTTTCTTTAATTCTCCCTCCTGAGTACCGTAGGATATTTCAATTAAGTCCGCGCGGTGCTTCTTCGCCTTGCCTATTGCCTCAACTAACTTATCCTGCCAGTCGGTAACCGAGGCAGAGAGAATTACCTTAATTTTCAAGCCGCGTTCTCCTCGACAAACTTCTTTATCGCATCGAAATTATCCACGATCAGCCGCGCCTTGCTTAAACCGAAAGAAAAAGGATACTGGTCTTCTTCGTTTCTTTTTAAAATCAATATCGGCTTTCCTTTATATTCGCCGCGTTCTACGATGTTGCCGGGATTCGTGTTTTCCATAAGACTATCCGCCCCTTCCTTTCTGACTTTTACCCCTTAGATATGAATATGCCTACCCTGATTTTATGCCGCGGGCTTAAAAGATACCACTACGTCGCAGCGCGGCAGGTGTTTTTTTAAATCTTTCTCAAACCCTCCGGATAACTCTTCCACTTCGGCTATAGTCATATCCGGTTTAACCATGAAACAGACATCTACGAATATTTTTTCTCCGGCTTTTCTGGAACGCAGCCTATGGATGCCGAAAGAATGCGACTTGTTGTAAAATTCGGCGGCCTCTCTCACCCTGCTTCTGATATGCTGCGCCGGGACCGCGTCAAGCAATTCAAGGACATTACGGGTTATATTTTTAAGCGGAAAAGAGACCAATAATATTGCCAGGCCGATAGCCATAAGCGGATCAAAATAAGGAGTTATCGCGGCATATCGGCTTTGGTGCAATGCCAGGCCTAAAAAGAACCCCGCGCAAACTCCGAAAGAAAGAATCGTATCGGTAAACCAGTGATGGCCGGCGCTCTTAAGCATATTGGAATCCGTAAGCGCCGCGGTTCTTTTTAAATAGACGGTGATAAATATCCCGATAACTCCCGAGAAAAAAGTAGCCGCTGCCGGCAATATATAGCTGTGGATATTATCCGGGTGGATTAAATCCTGGATGGCAAACTTTACGCTGATAAGGCAGGTGCAGATAACTAAAACATTCTGTATCATCAGCGTAAACGACTCGTATTTTTCGTACCCAAAATTAAACTCTTCATCAGGAGGGCTGTGTATCTTTTTCATGGAAAAATGCATCAGGATAGCTACCGCGAAAATAATCAGGCCGCTGGATGCATCCAGTATAAGCGTAATCGAATCTACGGCGATTCCGGTTATCGCAGTGATTAAAAACGAAATTATCGAAACAATGATTGAGGTCCGCGCGGCATTTACCTGCCGGCTATGCTTTTTTGCTTCGGCGCTGATTGCCTGTTCTGGCATGGGCTTATTTTAACCGATTTGTGGGCTTTTTCAATCTAATTCTGCTTAATCTTTAAATGCTAACTT
Source organism: uncultured Planctomycetales bacterium (assembly GCA_964399915.1). GTDB lineage: Bacteria > Omnitrophota > Gorgyraeia > Gygaellales > Profunditerraquicolaceae > CAYNRN01. Next base: position 8,533 of record CAYNRN010000009.1, on the reverse strand, counting down.
CCGGAAATGGCACGCCGCACCTCTTCCTTAAGCAGAAGAAAATTCTTCTCCTGCAGATGCGCAGTGGCTATCTCCGGCAACAAGGTGAGCCTGCAGAAGTGGCGGCCCTTAAAGATCCAGCTGCCCCTGGGGATGATCTCATAACTGCCTTCGATGCGGATGGGCAATATCGGCTTCTTCTCCCTGATCGCCAGCTTAAAAGCTCCGTTTTTGAATTCGTTAAGCTTGCCGGTTGTGCTGCGGGTGCCTTCGGGAAAAAATAATACGGAAATCCCCTGGCTAAGCCAATAAGAAGCCTGGCGGTAAGTATCTTTAATACTGCCGAATTCACCGCGGGAGAGCCTGATATAGCGCATCAATGACATATTCCACCCGAAAACCGGTATCCTAAAAAGGCTCTCCTTAGCCACCCATTTAAACTGTAAATGCGTCTTATAAAGCATAACGATATCGGCAAGGCTCTGGTGATTGGCGACTATTACATATGCCTTGTCCGGATCCGCGTGTTCAAGGCCGTCAATAGTAACCCCCCAGAAAGGGTTTATCCCCATGATAGTATCGGCCCACCAGAATCCCTGGGCATGGGCGATTTTCTTCTTCCTGTCAAAAGGAAAAAGAAAAACCGCAATCAGAAGTTCGGCCAAGAATACCCCCACCGTCATCAGCGCGGTGACCAGCCAGAAAAAAAGCGAAAAGATTATTTTCATTTTAAGATAAAAAAATAAGCCCGGCGTCTAAAGCACCGGGCTTATGTTGTTCTCTATTAAGGGCTTAGAGTTTGGTTACTTTCGTTGCCTGTTCTCCCTTAGGGCCTTTTTCCACCTCGAATTCAACTTCCTGCCCTTCATCGAGGGTCTTGTAACCCTCGCCCTGAATTGCGGAATGATGCACAAACACGTCGGTGCCTGATTCTGTGGTGATAAAGCCGTAGCCTTTTTGATTCGAGAACCACTTTACTTTACCTTTTGCCATTACTTGCTACCTCCTTCCTTGTTTATTTGTAGCAAATAACGGCAGAAAAAACCGTAAGGTTAGAATCTTATACCTACGGTCTGAAGACTTCTAAACCCTTATTTACTACTGGGTTAAGTATAGCATCTTTCTTCATTTTGTCAAGAAAAAAAATACTGCTGATAGCTAACAGGAAAGCTACTTTTTGATAATTGTAAATGGGCTTGAAGACTTATCGCTCTTGGAGCCGTCCGAATACACCTGCACCAGGGACCAGGTATAGGTTTTATTAAGCTCAAAGGTTTTTGCCGGTATTGTTACCGGATATTGATCAACCTTTATCTCCTGCTTAAGGATCAGCGTTGACTCCAGCATATCGTATCCGTTATAAATCTTTAGCAGGTAGTGATCGGTCCGGGTGAGATTAATCCTGCGCCATTTGAACTCAAGATCGGCTTTTCCGCTTAAGTCGATATCATTGGTTATGGGTGAAAATAAATCTACCGGCGGCCGGTCATTATACATATTACCGCCCAACCCCATATAGGCGGCAGCAGCGTTGATAGAAAATAAAACCATCAATAGCGAAGATAAAACGATCATTTTATGTTTCATAATGCCCTCTGATTAATCTTGCGGGTTATTAGCAAGGACTGATACCTCCCTGGCTATCTCAAGGCTTAATGCAGCGTAGGCCTTGCCCAAGGCATCTGCCGCGCCGGCATAATTATCCGGTTTAATATCTTCTGATATCTGGAATCTCCTGGTAACTTCCATCTTCTTGGCATCAAGGTTTATGATCGACCATTGCACACTTAAAACCAGGCCCTTATCCAGGCGTAGATCCAGGCCGATAACATCGAGAGAGACCTGGTACCTAACCGGCATCATCAGATTCCAGGGAAACATCTCGATACTTACCTGAGGCAACATCAGGGAAAGGTTCTCGTTGAGTACGCGTGCCAGCGCAAAATCAACGGATTCGCCCCAACGGTCAAATTCGGCAAACTTAAGCATATTATCATTATTCAGCGTAACGATCTGCGGACGATTAAGGTAATCGGCGATCTTCACCGGGCCCACCGCGATAACCAGCCCTTCAGGAACATTAAATGTTTCCGTAACTGCGGCCTTATCCGCAGAACGGACCGCATAGAAACGCGCTTTAGGGCTTGAGCCCGCGGATACGCAGCCCTGCAGAAAAATTAAACACAGTAACGCGGCTAACGGATAAATAATCTTTCTTTTCATTTTATTCTCCTTTTGACCCTTTTCCTTTTAATAATGCCTCGGGGTGTTGCTCCAGATAATCCGCCAATAGTTTCAGGGAGCGGGATGCCTGTGCCACGCCCTGCACCGCGTCCCCTAAAACATAAAACCCGCCTGAATGCACCAGCTTGTTGATCCCGGCAACCGTCTCGTCAAGATTTTTGGAAATCTCCTTAATCGGGATCTCGTTCATCACCTCAAAAATATCCGGCGAGGTGGGAAGCGCGGGCAACTCCGGGTATTTCTTCACAAAACCGTAATACCTCGGCTTGTTCTCCGGATAAAAGTCAAGCGAGATCATCAGCTGCGCGGTAACGAAGTTCTGTATCTCAAGCCTTGCCCGTAATCCCTGCTCAATAAGAGTTTTGTAATCCGTGTACCCTAAAGTCTCCGGGGCCCCTTTGACCATCGACAGAGAAACATCGATTACAACCGGGATTATAACGTCTTCAGTCTTGGGATTGTAGATCAGGCTGATGGCGCTGACATTGCCGATTTTGACACCCTTGCAGATTACCGGCGAACCGACGGAAAGCCCCTTCACCGATTTATCAAAGTAAACAACATATTTATCGGACTCCTTGAACAACGTCCCTGAACCGAACACAGCTACAGCAATTATAAACAACGCTACTGCCCCCACCACAAACGCCCCGATTGCTGCTTTATTGGCTTTTTTCATTGCGCGGCTCCTTGCCTCTTGCCCCGGGTGAGAAACTCAATCACCCTGGGATCCCTAGAATTGGCTAATAAATCTTTCGGGTTGCCTTCAGCGATCATAGTCTTAGTTTCGCTGTCAAGAAATACGGAGTTATTCCCGACAGCAAAAATACTGGCGAGCTCATGCGTGACCACTACAACCGTAGCACCCAGCGTATCCCTTAATTGTAAGATTAAGTCATCAAGCGAGCGGGCGTTAACCGGATCCAGCCCCGCGGAGGGTTCGTCAAAGAATATGATATCCGGGTCAAGCGCGATAGCCCGGGCAAGGCCTGCGCGCTTCTGCATCCCGCCGCTGATTTCCCCTGGATAAAAATCTTCGTATCCGGATAAACCCACCAGCGCAAGCTTTAGCTTAACCATCTCCCTGATCTGCCGCAAGGTCAACCCGGAATAAAGTAATAACGGTAAGCCTACGTTCTCCGCTAAAGTGTGCGAGCTCCATAAGGCCCCGCCCTGATAAAGCACTCCGAAACGCCGCATAATAGCTTTCTGCCCCTCTTCATCCTGCTGCCAGAAATCCTTACTGCCGTAAAGGATATTTCCCTTTGCCGGCTCCAGCAAACCGATCATCGCCCTCAAAATGGTAGTCTTACCGCAGCCGCTTGGCCCCATTACAACAAAGATATCCCCCTTGCCTACTTTAAAATTTAGGTTGCGGATTACCGGATAATCCCCGTAGCTCAAATCAAGATTACGCACCTCAATAACCGGATCATTCACGGATTATACCCCCAGGACCTGACAGAGATAAGTAATAATCGCTGTAGCGATAACAATCGCGGTAATCGACGAGACTACTGCCGAAGTAGTCGCTTCCCCTACTCCGGCCGCGCTCCTCTGAGATTTAATACCTTTATAACAACCAGTGACGGCAATGATCAGGGCAAAGACAAAACTGTGTACCAGGCCGATCCAGAGATTGCTGAGTTTTACCGCGTTATGAGTATGGGTAAAATATTCTATCGGATTTATATCCAGCATCCCTACGCTAATGATAAAACCTCCTAAAATACCCATTAAATCGGCATAGAGGGTCAAAAGCGGCATCATAACCGCCAAAGCCAGAATCGAGGGTAAGACCAAAAATTCAACCGGAGAAATCCCCATGGTCTTAAGCGCGTCTATCTCATCGTTTGTCTGCATGATGCCTAATTCCGCGGCAAAAGACGCTCCGGTGCGGCCTGCCATCAATATGCCGGTCATTACCGCGCCCATCACGCGCACCATGGCAATACCAACGATATCCGCGATATAAATTTGCGCCCCGAACATCCCCAGCTGTATCGCCCCGACAAAAGCCAGGATCATCCCAATGAGTACGCTGATTAAGGAAACCAGCCCCAGGGCGTTAAAACCGCAACGCTGGATAACCACTAAGAATTCATCCCTGCGGAAATATGCCTTGCCCCTGAATAACCTTCCGAAAGCTACGGCAACCTGCCCTAAAAAATCCAAAACCGAAAACGTAGCAACTTTAATATTCAAAACAATTTCTCCGACGGCTACAAGAAATGATTGGCGCGGAACTGTCCTTATAACGGGCCTGCCGCGGACTTTAAACGCCAGGCCAAGCAGCTTCTCCGCCCCTTCAGGGATACCCTGATGGATAACCTGGATTTTTTTTCCTTCAGACTCTCTTATAAACTCAAGTAAAAAGGAAACCATGCCGCTGTCCCATTTGGCCATCTGCGAAAAGTCAAATTTGATTTGCCTGATATTCTTATCTGCGGAAATCTGGGGAGTGATTACGTCAATCGATGGCAAACCGGCAGAAATTATCCAATCTCCGGCCAGTCTCACCTCAAGCGTACCTGCTGCAGAGTGCTGAAAGGATATCTTTGGTTCAGCCATTTACCCCCTTAGAAACTGAACAGCGTCTTCTCCCAGTTGGGGCGGTTCAAATAATCTTCGTATCCGGGATTATTCTGATTGAGCCAGGCGTCAAAATCGTCAGGATTGCTGAATTCTTTATCCGCCTTACCGTCATAATCAGTATCTGCCTCGGCAGATTTGAATTTTCCGTTCCTGGTATAGACCCTCACGTCTGCCCTGCCGTCTTTATTGGTATCGGCCTCTGCCATAGTGATATACTTGTCGTCATAATAATAGACAACGTCTGGTTTACCGTCTTTATCGATATCAATCGCCGTAGCCTGAATCGCATTACCTTTAGGCACGGCATTTGCCGGGAAAAGCGGGCCATAGAGCAACAGGCTGATCAACGCCGTAATAACCGGTAAGATATAAATTTTCCTCATTATAGACTCCCCTTACGGTTCTGATTATTACCCGCTCCAGACAAACCAGATAAAAAGATAAGCCGCGCTTACCGCCGCAAGCGTAAACGGCAGGCCTATCTTTACGAAATGCATGAATTTGACTTCGTATCCTTCTTTCTTAAGCAAACTGCAGGCAACAATATTGGCTGAGGCGCCGATAGGAGTAATATTGCCTCCCAGGCTTGTTCCGATAAGCAAACCAAAGAGAAATAAATAAGGGCTGATATTAAGTTTGGCTGACATGGAAATGGCTACCGGCAGCATGGTTGCCAGAAAGGGCACATTATCTATGAAAGCAGAAAGGAATACCGCGATAAAAACCACTAAGGTATAGCCTAAAAACACATTCTCACCTACCAGCGTAGAGAGAAAACCCGCGATTTTGTCGATCCAGCCGGTAGCAGTTATGCTGCCAACCAGCACGAATACGCCCATCAGAAAAAAAGCCGTCTCCCAGTCTAATGATTTTATCCCCGCCGCGATTGAACCTTGATTGAAAAACTTTTTCCAAACCAGGGAGATAATCCCGAATAACATGCAGATCATTCCCGCCAGATAAGAAAATCCCGTATCAAAGAATGAAGATATTGCAAGCGATAAGATTAAAGTTACCAGGAATACTGTAGGTACCCAGGACTTTACTCTCTCAACCGGCAGGAGTTGGGATCTTTCTTTATGTTTTCTAAAGATTAGATACAAGACTAGAAAAGAAACAAGCGCCCCTAATTCAAAGGCAAAAAAGATACTAAGGCGTCCTTTATAAAAGAAAAAGTCAATAAAATTCATCTTAGCGAATCCGCCTAAAAGCATGCTCGGGGGGTCTCCGATTAAAGTCGCTGCGCCCTGCAAGTTACTGGAGATGGCAATCCCGATCATCATGTTTACGGGGTTGATCTTTAATTTTCTGGCTAAGGCCAGGGCAATCGGGGCAACGATTAATACCGTGGCCACATTCTCAACAAACGCGGAAATAAAGCCGGTAAATAAGCAGATAAACAATATTGCCCAGCCGGTATTCCTGGCCTTGTCCACGATGACTTCCGCGATATACGCCGGCATACGGCTCTCCATGAATATATCCGCTAAAAACAGTGTCCCGACAAATATACCCATTACGTTCCAATTAATCGCCGAAAATGCCTCGCTGAGCGAAAGCGTCTGCGTCAGGATAAGCAAAAATGCTCCGATAACCGCAACCTGGGTTCTTTTCTTAGGCAGGAATATAAACAGCAAATAACTGGCGAGAAAAATTATCAGAGAAACAATCTGCGGATGCACTTACTTCCTCCTTAATATGCCGAAACCCTTCTCAGATAACATAAAACGAAGCTAAAACTATGTCAAGATAAATATTCTTTCAAGGAGGGAAAGCGTTTTTAGCTACGGGGGGTTCCGCTAAAAACGCTTCTTTTAAGGATTATAGCTTCGATTATCAGCAGGCAACTGCAGCTTTCCCTTTACTGAGGGCGCCTCAACCTGACAGCTTTGAAATCAGCTGACCGGCTACCTTCTGCCCGGATAAAAGCATGCCGCCGAATACCGGCCCCATACGCGCAGCCCCGAATACTGCGTTGGCGCACATCCCGCAAACGAATAACCCCGGGCAAACTTCCCTGGAATTAGCGATAATCGCCTCTTCCCCGACTTGCGCCCACATGGATTTTTCGCCTTCAATTCTTCCGCTTTTGGTCTTTAATTTAAGCCCGGATTTTTTCTCGGCAATTCGGACTATTTCCGCCGCGTGTCCCGTGGCGTCAACTACAAAACCCGCCCTCATCGCCACCGGGTCGACATGCAGATTCGCAATCTCAACCGCCGTCCAGTTTAGAACCAATCCGCAAATGCGGTTTTCTCTGATCAGGACATCCTCAGCGCTCAGTAAATTGAATATCTTCACCCCCGCCTTAACGGTTTTTGAACAGATCGTAGAAACCGCTTCAATAGAATCAGCCAGGTAATAATTATCCTCATAGCGCCTGGATTTGACGCCAAACTCATCGAGGATACTTTTGGCTTTTTCCTGCACTACGATTTCATTGAACATCATCCCCCCGCCCCACATGCCGCCTCCAACGGAAAGTTTGCGTTCGAAGATGACGACTTTCTTGCCGCCTTTTGCCAGATAGTAAGCGCAAGCCATACCTGCGGGCCCGGCGCCTACAATCGCTACATCCACTTCCAGCGCGTTTAATAGCTTTTTGTGATAAGACTCGATGATCGCCCTTGAGATCTTGATATCATCTAATTTCATTGCCATCCTCCTTTTAAAATAAAAAACCCTTATGCCATAAGCATAAGGGCCGCTAAATCACTCTCCTTTCCCTCCGCTGGCATTATCCAGATCAGGTTGTGCGGGTAATCCGTTTGAAACACGCCCGCCACAATCCTTGGCGGGTCCGCCACGTATTGTGGCGGAGAACTCTCAGGCCGCTGATACGACCTCCCCGTTTTTTAATTATAATTTATTAAACCACTGATTAATTAGATTGTCAATGCAAAAAAGCGCCTGGCCCCTTTTTAGATTGCCTCCATGGTTGAGGGCGGTTTAGTAGCGATATTATAGGTAACGCTGACTACCCCCGGGACCTCGCTAACCATACGATCCGCTAATTTCTCAAGTGCCTTAAAATCCAGCCGCGTGGGGCTTGCCTTACGGGCATCAATGGTATCCCAACAGCGGATTTCGATCTGCTGGCCGAATTCTCTTTTATTATCGCGCATACCGGTAACCCGGTCATTGTGCAGGATCGCCATATATTGAAACGCACCGCTCTTGGCTAATTCCTGCTCTACGATTACCGTAGCTTTGCGCACCAGGGAGATTTTTTCCCGCGTGGCTTCCCCGATTACGCGTGCCGAAAGCGCAGGCCCGGGAAAAGGCATCCGGTTAAAAGTCGCTTCTGGGAGCCCGCAAGCTTCGGCAACCTTACGCACCCCGTCTTTTCTCAATTGCACCAGGGGCTCGATTATCTTATACCCGAAAGCCTCCTGCGGGTCAATACCCAGTTGCTCAAAGACATTGTGCTGGCGTTTGATCCCGGCAACCGTCTCATCGACATCGGTGAGGATCGTCCCCTGCAGAAGGTGCTTTGCTCCGCTTTCTTTCACCAGCCTGCCGAAGACTTTCTTATAGAATGTCTGGGTAATCGCCTCGCGCTTCTCCTCCGGATCTGTAATCCCCTTTAAAGCGGCAAAGAATTCATCCTGCGCGTTGATTATCTCGACTTTTACGCCCAGCTTCTTAAAAATTGAAACGATTTGCTGCGGTTCGCCTTCGCGCATGATCCCGTTATCTATAAAATAGGTCTTTA
>CAYNRN010000008.1:0-30657 GCA_964399915.1 uncultured Planctomycetales bacterium | reverse complement strand
GGGCAAAGAAGAGGTATGAAGAGTTAAAAAAATATGAATTCAAAGATTTCCGCATCGGGCTGATCTACGGCCGGCTCAAGCAGCCCGAACAGGATGAATTGATGAGGAAATTCAGGGATAAGCAGCTGGATATCCTGGTTGCCACTACCATACTTGAGGTGGGAATAGATATCCCTAATGCTACCTGTATGATTATAGAGCATGCCGAGCGTTTCGGGCTTGCCGGGTTGCATCAGCTAAGGGGCAGGGTAGGCAGGGGTAGTGCCGATTCATTCTGCCTTTTGCTGGCAGACGCCGAAACCGAAGAAGCAAGAAGGCGACTAAAAGCTATGGAACGTTTTTCTGACGGTTTCAGAATCGCCGAAGAGGACCTTAAGATACGCGGCCCCGGTGAATTCTTCGGCAGAAGGCAGCACGGCCTTACAGAATTGAAGATAGGCAATCCCCTGAGTCAGATGCAGCTTTTAAAGAGGGCAAGGGAGGAAGCACTCAGAATGGTTGAGAGCGACCCCGGCCTCAGGCAGGAAGGTAACCTTCCTCTTCGAGAAAAACTGTTGCAGAGATTCCCGGAATATGAGAGATTAATGGTTGTAGGTTAGCTTATGGCTGATAGTTCATAGCTTCCGCCACGAAACGTGGCGGACTCGCCACTATTTGTGGCGAGGATAATGGTGGCTTAAGATGCGCATTACTACTGGAAAGTATAAGGGCAGGAAAATAAGCTGGCCAAAGGGGATACGGCCTACTCAGGACAAGACCAGGAAGGCGCTTTTCGATATCCTCGGCGACATAGAAGGATTGTCTTTCCTTGAGCTGTATGCCGGTTCAGGGGCCGTGGGTTTAGAAGCGGCTTCGCGCGGGGCAAAAGAGATTACGCTGGTAGAATATAACCGGGATTGCCTAAATGCTATCTCCAAGAATATAGATTCTATGAAGGAAAGGGCGTGCCGTTTATACCCGCTGGAAGCGGATAAAGCAATCGATATGCTCTGCCGGCAAAAGAAGCAATTCGATATTATCTTCCTTGACCCGCCTTATTATCAGGGCCCGGCTCATCGGCCACGTCCTTCGCTGCGCTCAGGATTCCACCCGGGGCCGATGTCGGGCAGGCAGGATGAGTCATTGGGAAAAAAAACCTTGCAAACGCTCTCCGCCTGTGATATATTAACCCGAAATGGTTTTATAATTGTACAGCATTTTAAAAAAGATAGTCTCCCAGATACCTCGGGAGATTTGGCGTTATTTAGGCAATCGCATTACGGCGATACGGTTTTATCATTCTATAAAAAAGGCTGGAAAAATGTGCCAAACCGCGATCTATCCCGGAACCTTTGACCCGGTGACTTACGGCCATATCGACCTGATAAAAAGGGCCCAGGAGATATTCTCAGAGGTGATAGTAGCAGTCGCGCATAACCCGTATAAAAAGCCGCTTTTCAGCGTCAAGGAGCGGGCAGGGATGATGAGGCAGGCGACAAAGGATATGCCTGGCGTTGTGGTCGAAGAATTTGATGGGTTGGTAGTTGATTATGCCCGCAGAAAAAAATCAAAAGTGCTTATCCGGGGGCTGCGCATGGTCTCTGATTTTGAATATGAATTCCAGATGGTCCTGACTAACAGGAAGCTAGCGCCGGATATAGAGACGGTATTTCTGATGCCGCAGGAATCTTATAGTTACATCTCTTCAAAGCTGCTTAAGGAAGCTTCTTCTTTGGGGGCTGACCTTTCAAGTTTTGTCCCGGATTCCGTAGAGAAAGCGCTGAAGAAGAAGATGCGCAGATAATCGTGAACCCCGTTACAAACAGATACAGCGGGGTTTAGAATAATATTTCCGGACGAAAGGTTTGTAACGGGGTGAAAATTGACGCAAACAGGATTCCTGCTGAAGGCATTATTCTGCAGGAGGAAATTCCTGCCTCAGAGCTCGATATTGATACCGCACAGATAAGATTTCAATCTCCGGTAAGGGCCAGAGCGGAAATTTCAAGGATCACCAATGCGGTTTCCGTAAGTTTAAATTTACGCGCGCAGGCGCTGGCTGAATGCAGCCGGTGTCTCGAAGAATTCCCCTTAGAAATAAATAAAGATTTAGAACTGAATTACTGCGTTGATGATGATTCTGCGGTGATAGACCTTGATCCTGAACTCAGGGAAGAGATAATCACCGGATATCCGATTAAACTGCTTTGTCAGGCCGCATGCAGGGGGTTATGCCCTGTATGCGGTAAGAACTTAAACCAAGGAGGATGCAGCTGTGCCACTACCTAAACAACGCCATTCAAAGGCGCGCGGCAGAAGGCGCCGTACTCACTGGAAACTAGCCAAGGAGAACCTGATACTCTGCCCTCAATGTAAAAGCCTGAGGTTGCCGCATCGTATTTGCCGCGTCTGCGGTTATTATAACGGCAGGCAGGTGATAGAGATCAAGGTCCGCGAGAAAAAGAAGAAAAGCTAACTCATAGCCGATAGGATAAACAGATGAAGATTATTGTTGATGCTATGGGCGGCGACCATGCCCCGCGGGTAGTAGTTGAAGGCGTAATAGCCGCGTTAAAGGAATATATAAACGTGGAAGTCGGGCTGGTGGGGGATGAATCTACGATAAATTCCCTGCTTCTTAAGCATAATTATGACCGCGGCAGGCTTTCAGTGCATCAGGCCTCAGAAGTGATTGAGATGTCTGAGTCTGCGGCTAACAGTGTGCGCAGAAAACGGGATTCTTCCATTGTAGTCGGCGTCAACCTGGTAAAAGAGGGGCAAGGAGAGGCTTTTTTCAGCGCCGGAAATACCGGAGCGGTTGTCTGCGCTGCTACATTGGGCCTAAGGTTATTGCCCGGAGTTGAGCGGCCCGGCATAGCAATCGTAACCCCGACGCAGAAGGGGCCGTGTGTAGTGATTGACGTAGGGGCTAACATTGACCCTAAACCGACACAGCTTCTGCAATACGGAATAATGGGGTCGGTTTACAGCAAATATATCCTGAAGAAAGATAATCCCGCAGTCGGGCTCCTGAACATCGGAGAGGAGGAGAGCAAGGGCACGGAATTCGTAAAAGAGACTTATGAGCTTCTTGAAAAGTCCCGCCTTAACTTCATCGGCAATGTCGAAGGTAAAGACCTCTTTTCCGGCAAATGTGATGTAATTGTCTGTGACGGTTTTGTCGGCAACATCGCTTTAAAGGTGAGCGAGAGTGCGGCTGAAACAATACAGCTGTTTCTTAAGAGGCATATTCTAAGCAGCCTGATGGGCAAGATCGGTCTGATTTTTCTAAGGCCGAACCTCAAACGATTTAAGAAAGAGATGGATTATGCTGAGTACGGCGGCGCTCCGTTATTGGGGGTGGAGAAGCCGGTGATCATCGGCCATGGCCGTTCAAACAGCAGGGCAATAAAGAATGCCATCAGGGTGGCCAAAGAGGAAGTAGAGCGCCGCTTTAATGAAAAAATACTGGAGGCATTGGCTTAAGCATGAAGAGGGTCGGCATAATCGGTGTCGGTAAATACCTGCCTAAGAAGATTCTTTCTAACCGTGACCTAGAAAAGATGGTGGATACTTCCGATGAATGGATTACTACCCGTACCGGAATTAAACAGCGGCGGATAGTTGCCAAAGAGGAAGCTGCCTCTGACCTGGCGATAAAAGCAGCCAGGCAGGCTTTAAAAAAAACAGGGATCAAGCCGCAGAATATTGATTTAATAATCGTTGCTACGATCACCCCGGATATGCAGTTTCCCGCCACAGCTACCCTTGTCCAGAATAGGCTGGGCGCAAAAGACGCCATCGCCTTTGACCTTTCGGCTGCCTGCGCAGGGTTTATCTACGCTTTAATAGTCGCCCAACAGTTTATCGCCCGCGGCACATCTAAAAATGCCCTGGTTATCGGCTCCGAGGTTTTATCTTCTATAACCGATTGGCAGGACCGTAATACCTGCGTACTATTCGGAGACGGCGCGGCTGCGGCGGTGCTGGCTGAGGTAAAATCAGGGGGTATTGTTTCCGCTTATCTTGGCAGCGACGGATCCAAAACAGATTTATTAATGTTGCCTGCGGGAGGTTCTCGCCTGCCTGCTAGCCGTCAGACAATCGGTAAAAAGCTGCACTATATAAAGATGGAGGGAAATGAATTATTCAGGTTGGCTGTAAAGCTCATGCTTGAAGCAGCGCAAATCGCCATTAAACGCGCCGGCCTCCAAGCCAAAGATATAGACCTGGTGATTCCGCATCAGGCAAACGTGCGGATTATTTCGGCGATGATTAAGAGATTAGGCATTCCCCGGGAAAAGGTTTACCTCAATATCCAGCGCTACGGCAATATGTCTTCAGCTTCTTTAGCCACTGCCCTATGCGAAGCAGTTGAAGAAGGCAGGGTGAAAAAAGGGGATTATATTCTTTTAGATGGTTTCGGAGCAGGTTTAGTCTGGGGCGCCTGTGTAATTAAATGGTAGCTTATCTCTTTGCCGGTCAGGGAAGCCAGTATGTCGGCATGGGGAAGGACCTTTGCCAGGCATTCCCCGAGGCAAAGGCGGTCTTTTATAAAGCCAATGAGATACTGGGTTTTGATCTTAAACAGCGTTGTTTTGAAGGGCCTGAGGAATTATTAAAGAGTACTCACATCTCCCAGCCGGCTATCCTGACAGTTACGATTGCCGCTTTAGAAGCCTTTAAATCAAAGGCCCGCTTAACACCGTCTTTTATGGCAGGTTTAAGCCTGGGTGAGTATACCGCGCTGATTGCCGCGGGAAGTTTATCTTTCGAGGACGGGTTGAAGTTAGTGCGCCGCAGGAGCGAGATAATGGATGAGGCGGCTAATAAAAACCCCGGTAAAATGGCCGCAGTTCTGGATCTCTCTCCGGAGCAGGTTAAAAATATTTGCCTTAATACCGGCGCAGAGATAGCGAATATCAATGCTCCTGGCCAAATAGTAATTTCCGGCAAGAAAGAGGCAGTTGATAAGGCTTTAGGTTTATCCCTGCAGGCCGGCGCAAAAAGGGTAATTGAGCTGCAGGTAAGCGGGGGATTCCATTCTTCGCTGATGCTTGAGGCTTCGCTAGAGTTAAAACTGTTTTTAGATAGGATATCCGTATCGGAGCCGGCGGTTGGCGTGGTCAGCAATTATACCGCGCAGCCCCAGTATAAATCTTTTCAAATAAGGGAGAATTTGGTCAGGCAGATGTACTCTCCGGTTAAATGGGAGGATTCCATGCGTTTTATCCTTTCCCAGGGGGTAAAAGAATTTTACGAATTCGGACCGGGCAGGGTGTTAAAAGGATTGATGCGTCGAATCGACCCTGACGCGCGGGTTACCAGTATAGAGAAAAAAGAGGATTTAGCCTAAAGGGGGCCAAAATGCGACTTAAAGACAAGGTAGCCATGGTTACCGGAGGAGCAAGGGGCATCGGCCGTGCGATAGCGCTTCTCTTTGCCCGGGAGGGCGCGGATATAGCGGTTTGCGACGTCAATAGCGAATCCGCAGAATCTACCTGCCGGCAGATAGAGGCTTTAGGCAGGAAAGCGATAGCCGTAAAGATGGACGTTACCAGCCTCCCCAGCGTTGAAGAAGGGCTAAACAAAATCCTTGACAAACTCACAAAGGTTGATATATTAGTTAACAATGCCGGAATCACCAAGGATGCGTTGGTCCTGAGGATGAGTGAGCAGGACTGGGATGCGGTAATCAACGTAAACTTAAAAGGCACATTCAATTGCGCCAAAGCCGTATCCAGGGTGATGATTAAGCAAAGGCAGGGGAGTATCGTTAATATTGCCTCAATAATAGGCATTATCGGCAACCCGGGGCAGGCGAATTACTCCGCTTCCAAAGCAGGTATTATTGCTCTGACTAAAACTCTGGCAAAGGAATTGAGCAGCCGTAATATCAATGTTAACGCAGTTGCTCCCGGATTTATCCAGACGGAGATGACCGCCAAGCTTCCGGAAGAATTGAAAGAGAAGATGAAAGCGGCAATACCGTTAGCCAGGTTCGGCGATCCGCAAGACGTAGCAAGGACATGTCTTTTTTTGGCATCCGAAGATGCCGCTTATATCACCGGGCAGACGATCATCGTTGACGGCGGCATGGTGATGTGCTAAACAAGGAGGAAAAACAAATGGCAGTAACAGATAAAGTAAAATCAATAATCGCAGAACAACTCGGAGTAAAGCCCGAAGAAGTCACTCCTGAAGCGTCGTTTATCGATGACTTAGGCGCCGATTCCCTGGATACGGTAGAATTGGTAATGGCGCTTGAAGAAGAGTTCGGTATCGAGATCCCAGATGAAGATGCCGAGAAGATCGCCACCGTCGGAGACGCTATTAAATACATCGAAGAAAAGGCAGGCAATAAGTAAGCCTTGAGCATAAATTAATTACCACAATTTACCCCGCTTTTTCACTCCGGCGGGGTAACTTTTAGAAGGATATGGAAAATAGAGTAGTGGTAACAGGAATAGGGGTAATTTCTCCCTGCGGCAATGATATTGCTTCCTTTTGGAAGTCAATGTCCGAAGGTAAAAGCGGGGTAGGGCCGCTTACTACTTTTGACCCGTCTAAATTTGATTCCCGCATTGCCGGGGAGGTAAAGAATTTTACCCCCGACCGATACGGACTGACCAGCAAGGATCTTAAGCGCATGGACAAGTTTGCCCAGTATGCGGTTGCTGCCGGGAAACAAGCGATTGATTCTTCCGGCATTGACCTCGGGCAGGTTGACAGAGAGCGTTGCGGGGTATTGGTCGGTTCAGGAATCGGCAGCCTCTATACAATTGAGAAAGAGCATCTGGTTATGCTTAATAGAGGACCTTCCAAGATGTCGCCTTTCCTTATCCCGATGCTGATAGTAAATGAAGCCAGCGGGCAGGTTGCCATACAGTTCGGTTTAAAGGGCCCTAATACCTGTGTTGCTACTGCCTGTGCCTCCGGTTCGCATGCTATAGGGGATGCCTTTCGGATATTAGAGCGTGGGGATGCGGATATAATGGTCTGCGGCGGCACAGAAAGCTGCATTGTCCCCACCGGAGTGGGAGGGTTTTGCGCGTTAAAAGCCCTTTCCACGCGCAATGACGCGCCGGAAAAAGCCAGCCGTCCCTTTGACAGGGAGCGGGACGGTTTTATCATGGCAGAGGGCTGTGGTATAGTGGTACTCGAAAGATTAGACCATGCGCGCAGAAGAAAAGCCACGATAATCGCTGAAATCGTCGGATATGGCATGTCCTGCGACGCTTATCATATTACCGCTCCGGATCCTGAAGGGGCCGGTGCCAGCCGCGCTATGCAGCTGGCGATGGAAGACGCGCGCCTTAATCCGCAGGACGTCGATTACATCAATGCCCATGGTACGTCTACCAAGCTTAACGATGAGCTTGAAACGCTGGCTATAAAAAAGGCTTTCGGGGCGCACGCCGCTAAAGTAATGGTTTCTTCGACGAAATCCATGACCGGCCATTTGCTGGGGGCTGCCGGCGGAGTTGAATTTGTTGTCTGCTGTCTGAGTATCAGAGATAAACTTGTGCCTCCTACCATCAATTACGAATTTCCCGATCCCGATTGCGACCTTGATTATGTGCCTAATTCAGCCCGGAAGGCGGAAGTTGAAGTATGCATGTCAAATTCCCTGGGTTTTGGCGGGCACAACGCGTCTCTAGTCGTTAGAAAATTCAGATAAAAGTATAAGGTCAAGGTTAAGGTCAAGCCATCCTCAACCTCAATCTCGACCTTAATAATTATGCCCTACACCATCGCCGAAAAAATCTTAATGGCCCATGCCGGCAAGAAAGATATTCAGCCGGGTGAATTTATTGAAGCTAAGGTTGATCTTGCGCTTGGCAATGATATTACCGCTCCTATCGCGATTGCCGAGTTTGAAAAAGCCGGTTTTAAAAAGGTTTTTGACCGCAAAAGGATAGTTTTAGTCCCTGATCACTTTGCTCCCGCCAAAGATATGAGGAGCGCCAATCAGTGCAAGATTTTGGCTGATTTCGCAAAGAAACATAGAATAGCAAATTATTTCGAAATCGGGCGTATGGGCATCGAGCATGCGCTCTTGCCGGAAAAGGGGCTGATTTCCCCCGGGGACCTGGTAATCGGAGCGGATTCGCACACCTGTACTTACGGGGCATTGGGGTGTTACTCTACGGGCTTGGGTTCTACGGATTTAGCCAGGAGTTTTGTTGACGGGAAAGTCTGGCTGATGGTGCCGGCTACAGTCAAATTCGTATATAAAGGAAAACCCGGTAGATGGATAAGCGGTAAAGATCTGATTTTATTTACCATCGGCGAAATCGGAGTGGACGGGGCATTATATAAGGTAATGGAGTTTTCCGGGCCGGCGATCCGCGGCCTGGGTATGGATGACAGGTTTGCGATGAGCAATATGGCGATTGAAGCAGGGGCAAGGGCGGGGATTATCGAGCCGGATGGTATCACGTTAAATTATATCAAGAGTGTCAAGGGACAAGTGTCAAGTGTTAAGAAAAAGCAATGGATTAAACTGGGGTCAGATAAAGGCGCGTGGTATGAGAGGATCTACGAGTGGGATATTTCGAAATTAAAGCCGCTGGTATCCTGTCCGCATCTGCCCAGCAACGTAAAGCCGGTTGGCGAACTCGGGGATATAAAACTTGACCAGGTTGTAATCGGCTCATGCACAAACGGCAGGATTTCGGATTTAAGGATTGCGGCTAAAATCTTAAAAAACAGGAAGGTCAAGCCGGGTTTGAGGCTGATTGTCTTTCCTGCGACGCAAAAGATCTATCTTGAGGCGGTAAAAGAGGGGCTGGCCGAGATATTCGTTAAGGCAGGAGGGGTTTTTTCTACTCCGACCTGCGGGCCGTGTCTTGGCGGGCATATGGGGATACTTGCCGACGGGGAAATCTGCCTGGCGACTACAAACAGGAATTTTATCGGCAGGATGGGGAGCCCGGAAAGTTTCGTTTACCTATCCGGCCCGGCAGTCGCAGCAGCTAGTGCGATAAGGGGTAGAATAACCGACCCAGAGGAGATTGGCGGTTAGTGGTATCCGGCCAGCGGTTTACTTTCGCCGCACACCGAAAACCGATAACCGCATTACCAACATGATTATTAAAGGAAACGTCCACAAATTCGGCGACGACATAAATACTGACGATATTATTGCGGCTGAGTATTTGGTTCATACCGAAGCCGAGATACTAGGAAAACATGTCTTTAAGAGCATCAGGCATGATTTTGTGCATAAGGTAAATCGCGGGGATATTATTGTTGCCGGAAAAAACTTCGGCTGCGGCTCTTCGCGGGAGCACGCTCCGCTTGCGATTAAAGGCTGCGGGGTAGCGGCGGTAATCGCCAAAAGTTTTGCCGCAATCTTCTTTAGAAACGCGATAAACGTAGGGTTGCCGTTTCTATTATTGCAAGAAGCAGAACAGATAAATGATGGAGATTCTCTCGAAATAGACCTCGGCCGGGGGATAATAAAAAATCTTACCAAAAAACAAATTTATCAGACTCAGGCCTTCCCTAAGTTTTTGCAGGAGATCGTGGAAAAAGGCGGCCTGATGGCATGGATATCGAAGAATCGCAATAGGGAAGGTTAAGGTTAAGGAAAGCTTTCTGAACCTTAACCTGAGCCTCAGCCTAAGTTTTATTATTAAGGAGAGTTTATATGCACAGGATTGCAGTGATCCCCGGAGACGGTACGGGTCCGGAAGTGATAAGAGAGGGTCTGAAAGTTCTGGCGGCAGCGGCTAAAAAATTCGCTTTCAAATACGAAATAAAAGAATTTGACTTTAGCGGCCAAAGGTATCTTAAGACCGGTAAGCTCGTAGATGACAAGGATATCGAAGAGCTCAAGGATTATTCCGCCATTTACTTAGGTGCTGTCGGCGACCCGGATGTAAAACCGGGGATAATCGAAACAGGGGTACTCTTAAAGTTAAGATTTGCCCTGGATCAGTATATAAACTTAAGGCCGGTAAAACTCTATGATCAGAGGTTCTGCCCGCTGAAAGATAAAACTCCGCAAGATATCGATTTTGTGGTAGTGCGCGAGAATTCCGAGGGGCTTTATAAGGGGATGGGTGAATTTCAGAATAAAGGCAGCCAGGATGAGGTAGCAATCCAGATTTCCTATAATACGCGTAAGGGGGTTGAGCGCTGTATCCGTTATGCCTTTGAATATACGAGAAAGCGTAATCGGAAAAAAAATCTTACCCTTTGCGGCAAGACTAATGTCTTGACTTATGCCTGGAACCTCTGGCAGAGGACATTCAATGAAGTGGCAAAGGATTATCCGGATATCAAAACCGATTACGCGCATGTTGACGCTACTACAATGTGGTTTGTGAAAAATCCGGAGTGGTTTGATGTGATTGTCACAGACAATATGTTCGGAGATATTATCACCGACCTGGGTGCAATGATCCAGGGCGGAATGGGTATTGCCGCAGGAGGCAATATTAATCCTCAGGGTGTTTCTATGTTTGAACCGATAGGCGGCAGTGCCCCTAAATATACGGGTAGAAATGTGATAAATCCGCTGGCAGCGGTATGCGCTTTATCAATGATGCTGGAAACTTTAGGCGAAGAGAAGGCTGCCCTGGCTGTCGAGGCAGCGGTAATAGAGGTAGCGCGGAAGAAAATAAAATCTCTTGCCGCAGGCAAAATGGGCTATTCGACAACCGAGGTAGGGGATTTGGTTGCCAGCAGGATATAAACAAAAGAAGGAATTAAAAATGAAAAAGAAAACTAAATATAATGTCGCAGTAGTCGGAGTAGGCGCAGTAGGGATTGAGATGCTGCGCGTATTAAAACAGAAGAATTTCCCCCTGGGAGAATTGCGGGTATTTGCCCGCTCGGCAAGGAGTATTGAAGTGGATGCCGATAAATACCCCGTCGAGCAGATCTCTCCGCAAGGCTTTGAGGGTATCAATATCGCTCTTTTTGCCGGAACTGAAGGGGAGAGGGGGGCCTCTGTTACTTTTGCTAAAGAAGCGGTAAAAAGAGGTGCCGTAGTTATCGATAACGGGGCTGATTTTCGTATGGATAAAAGAGTACCGTTGGTCGTACCTGAGGTAAACGCCTCAGATATAAGGAAACACAAAGGCATTATCGCTAATCCTAACTGCTCGACTATCCAGATGGTAGTGGCTTTATGGCCGATATATAAGAAGGCAGGGATTAAAAGAGCGGTGGTTACCACTTTACAGGCTTCTTCCGGAGCCGGTAGGTCGGCGGTAGAGCAATTAAAAGAAGAGACAACCGTAATCAGCGGGAGAGACTTTATCAGTATCAACGTTGATTTAGAGAACCGGGCTATGCCTCAGCAGTTGTCTTTTAACGTATTCCCGCAGATAGGCGGTTTTGCCGAAGATGATTACACCAGCGAAGAGTGGAAATTAGTCAGAGAGACCCATAAGATTATGCATGACGATAAGATAAAAATTTCCGCGACTACTGTAAGAGTTCCAGTGAGAACCGGACACTCCGAGTCCGTATATATTGAGACCGCAAGGCCAATTTCCGTGGAGAGAGTAAAGCATATCCTTTCCAAGGCTCCGGGTATCATCCTTCTTGATGACCCCCAGAAAAATCTCTATCCTATGCCCAAAGACGTAGAAGGCAGAGATGAGACTTTTATCGGGCGCATCCGCAGGGATCCTTTTGTCAAAAACGGCCTCTGGCTTTGGGTGGTGGCGGATAATCTGCGTAAAGGTGCCGCTACGAACGCTATCCAGATAGCCGAGGTCTTAATTAAATAAGCCAGCCGAATGTCCCGCAAACAACAATTTTCTACGATTCGATGCGGGATCCCGCATCGTAACCATAATACTTATTGTTTGCGGGACCATAATTTCAAAATAACTGTTGAATACGACGGCAGGAGATTTTGCGGCTGGCAGAGCCAAGGCCAGAAGAATTCCATACAAGAGATAATAGAAAAAGCCCTCTGTCAAGTTCTCCGGGAAAAAATAAGGCTTATTGCTTCCGGCAGGACCGACGCCGGAGTCCATGCCCTGGCTCAGGTAGTTAATTTTAAGACCGCTAAAAAAATCCCCCCGGAAAAACTGATTGCCGCGCTGAATTCATATCTGCCCAAAGATATAGCGGCAGTAAAGATAGAGAAAGCCGCGCCGGTATTCCACAGCCGTTTCAAAGCAAAATCCAAGGTATACAGGTATACGATCCTTAACAGGAATTTCCCTTCCCCGCTATTAAAAAATTTCGTTTATCTCTGCCGGTTTCCTCTTAATCTAAGGTTAATGCGTGAAGAAGCCAAGGTTTTAGTAGGCAGGCATGATTTCAAGTCTTTCTGCGCCAGCGGCTGCGCTGCCAGGGATACTCTACGGACTGTAAAACGCATAAGTGTAATGAAATTAAACAATCAGCTATTGACTATGGACAAAGAACTAAACTGCGGCTCTTTAATCGCTATCGAAATCGAAGCCGACGGATTCCTCTACAACATGATAAGGAATATTGCCGGTACATTAATCGAGATAGGCAGGGGGCGTTTTAAGCCGGGCAGCATGAAAAAGATTCTTAAGGCAAAAAATAGAAGGGTTGCCGGGCCGACTCTGCCGGCAAAGGGATTATGTTTAGTAAGAGTAAACTACTGAGACTATCTGCGCGCGAAGACTTCCGCTGGGATTTTTATTCTTTCGTTGTTATCATTATCTTTGCGCTGCTGCAAGTCCTTCGCTGGAGGATCCTGCCCCAGTATATGGACATTTATTACCATATTTCCACTGCCTGGGGTTTTATCCGCGCAGGAGGCTATAGCAGCTGGGATTTCTGGCAGTTTGCCCCCGAGGGAAGGCCGCATATATACCCGCCTTTGTTCCATCTGGCACTGGCATTCCTGATGAAGGCAGGATTAAAGCCGGTGCTGCTTGCCAAAGTATTAGAGGCGTTTTCCCCGGTATTATTTCTGGTTACTCTTAAGTATTTTATCAGTCAGAATTGCGGAAAGCGGCTGGCGTTTTTCGTTCTGATGATGAGTGTCTCTTCTTCGAGTTTCTATTTAAGCCTGATAAATCATATTCCGGCTACTCTGGCAATGATATTCGGGATCCTGACTTTAGGAGAGCTCCTTAAGCGTAAATTTATCCGCGCGGCAATTCTCTTAACCCTGGTATTCTATACGCACATAGGATTATCCTGGGTTTTTTTCTGGCGGTATTAATCTACGCTTTATTCGACAGAAGGAATTTTAAATACTACTTTGCTGTTATGTTTTCTGCATTAGTGCTTGCGCTCCCCGTATTAGCGCGGCAGTTATCGGCAAGCGCTTTTGTCGCGCGCATAGGCCTTGATTTAAATGAAACCAGGCTGCTGCGTTTTAAGATTATTGAATATCTTTTTGCCTGCCTGGGGCTGATTGTCGTTCTGAGGTCGAAGAAGTATAGGATTTTTGCATGCTTATTTTTTGCAAGTTTAATCCTGCTTGCCTATCCCTACCGTTTCTTTTCTGCCGAAGGGTATTTAGGAATAGCGTTTCTCTCTGCGGTGGGAATAGATTTTTGCTATAACGCGGCAACGGTCCATAATAAGCAGCCGCTTAAGTATGCATTATTGGCAACGGTCTTTATTATTGTGGTTTTTTCGCCTTCTATTGTTCCGCAAGATTCATTTTTACGCAAAGATAAGCAGATTTATCAACTTGAACTTTTTGATTCCGCGCTGCCGGCAGTAGCCTTGCCGGGGCTCAAAGACGATACTGTTGTTTCGATGTGGCTTCCCGGTGATTACTTGCCTGCGGCCGAGATCATAAAAAGCAACTCATGTGAAGATGATGTAGTGTTTTCAAGCATTAATATAATAGGGGTTGCACTTTCTGCGATCTCCGGCCGGGCTACGGCTAACGGCCTTTTACCGGAGATAAATCCGATGAGTAAATTTGACCCGGTTTCCGCTTCCAAGGTAATAGTATTCGCAAAAGATGATGACCCGCAACTTATTGGAGCGCTTAGGGATAGCTATAATCTGAGGAAAGTCGCAGAGAGCAAACTTTTTCTTTTCTATGATAATCCGCATAGTTCGGCAAAGGCGGTTAGCCGCGGCAGTAGGGTTGGGTTTATTATAGCGGCGGCAGCGGTTTTAGCGCTTATTTTAGGGTTAATACTCGGCAAAAAAGTATTTGACTAACGAAGAATATATGTTATACTTTTAACCTTATGATAAATAGAACGTACGTCGCAAAAGAAAAGGATATTAAACGCCAGTGGCATGTTATTGACGCAACTGACCAGATTCTTGGCAGGCTCGCGGTAAAGGCAGCGGTATTGCTTCGCGGTAAACATAAGCCGATTTTTACCCCTCACGTCGATACCGGCGACGGTGTTATTGTGGTCAATGCCGCCAAGATAAGGGTGACCGGAAGGAAGCTCAGCCAAAAGGTCTATCGGCGTTATTCAGGATATCCCGGCGGGTTAAGAGAGGTATATCTTAAGGATATGCTGGCTAATAAGCCGGCTACCGTAATCAGGCTTGCCGTTGAAAGGATGCTGCCGCAGGGGCCGCTGGGAAGGAAGATAATCAAGAAATTAAAAGTCTACCCGGATAATCAGCATCCGCATAAAGCGCAGGTTTCTTAATTTTTTTAAGGATAATTAAATGACCGAAGCAACCAAATACGCAACACTGGGGAGAAGGAAAAACGCGATTGCCAGAGTTTCGCTTATCTTAGGCGAAGGCGATATAGAGATAAACGGAACCCCGTATGATAAGTATTTCCTGAGGGAGACCGATAGGATTATGGTAAAGCAGCCCTTAATCACGACTAATACATTGAATAAATACGATGTTACAGGCAATATAAACGGAGGAGGCCTTACCGGACAGGCAGGAGCTCTGCGTCTGGGGATCTCCCGCGCCCTGGCAATAGTACAGCCCGAGTTAAAGGATATTTTGCGCAAAAGCGGGTTTTTAACACGCGACCCGCGCGCAAAGGAACGTAAGAAGTACGGGCAGAAGGGCGCGCGTAAGCGCTTCCAGTGGACGAAGAGGTAGGTGATAGAAATTAGGAATTAGGAATTAGGAATTATAAATTTTAAAGATCCCGCTGGAAAACAAGCGGGATTTTTTATTTGCCCTCGCGTTCGTCAGGCAAATAACCCGCCAATCTCTGTGGCGGGTAATATTCCGACGAGGAAAGTTCTTGACGACGACGGATTTTTAGCTTAAGATGTGCGTATTATAAAAGTCCCGCGCATAGCGCGGGATAACGCAAACGCATTTCGCCATAGGCAGCGTTTGTGTTAAAGGAGAATCGCAGATGGTAAACGTAGCTGTCGTAGGCGCAACAGGTTATGCCGGAGAAGAATTAATCGGGCTGTTGCTTAAGCATCCCCAGGCAAGGATCACAGATATTTCAGCGAAGATCCCCAAGCAAGCGCCGATAGCAGAGATTTTTCCTAAATTCGCCACAAAAATAGACCTAATCTGTAAGGAGCCGGATTTGGCTGAGGTCTCAAAGAAGGCGGATCTGGTCTTTCTGGCTTTACCGCATACGGTCTCTTTGCAGTTTGTCCCCAAGCTGCTTGCCGCCGGCAAGCGGGTTATCGATTTAAGCGCTGATTACCGCTTAAGCGATATAAAGACATACGAAGAATTTTACCATGCCAAACACGCCGATAATAAGAATCTTGGCCTCGCGGTCTACGGGTTGCCCGAGCTCTATCGGGAAAAGATAAAAAAAGCGCAGTTAATCGCAAACCCCGGGTGTTATCCGACGGTATCTATTTTGTCCTTGGCGCCTCTGGTTGCCTTAGGCGGCGCAGATTTAAATTCTATAATCATTGACGCCAAATCAGGAGTGACCGGCGCCGGCAGGAAAGCTGTAGAGAGTTTGTTATTCAGCGAAGTGAATGAAGATTTTAAGGCTTATAAAGTCAACACTCATCAGCATGCCCCGGAGATTGATCAGGAGATATCGAAGCTTGCAGGCAAAAAAGTAAAAACTACTTTCGTGCCTCATTTGCTGCCGTTAAGCAGGGGGATACTGGCCACGATTTATATTAAAAAAACGCAAAGCGCAAAACGCAAAGCGCAAAACACAATCAGCTTGTATAAGAAATTTTATAAAAAAGAACCGTTTGTGAGAATAAGGGAAGAAGGCGATTATCCCCGGCTTAACGATGTCGCGCATACTAATTTCTGCGATATCTCTGTCAGGGAGGATAAAGACAGTTTTATCATAATCGGGGCAATAGATAACCTTCTTAAAGGCGCTTCGGCTCAAGCCGTCCAGAACATGAACATTATGTACGGATTTCCTGAAAAGAGCGGCCTGGTATAGATGATGAAAGTTTATAATAAAGCAGTTTTGCCTAAAGGTTTTAAGGCCGCAGGAATAAGCTGCGGGATAAAAAAATCAGCTAAACCCGACCTGGCATTATTTTATTCAGTTTCTCCGGCAAAAGCAGCTTGTTTATTCACCGCTAATAAGATCCAGGCAGCCCCGGTAAGGGTAAGCAAAGGTTTTTTATCCAAGAAAGGCCTTTTCAGGGGGATTATCGTCAATAGCGGTAATGCCAATTGTTTTACTGCTAAAACAGGCATTGAAGACGCTAAAAAGATGGCCTCTTGCGCTGCCCGGCAGCTGAATACAAAATACGGCGAAATCCTGGTAGCTTCCACCGGTATAATCGCCAAAAAGCTTCCGGTGAGATTGATTGAGAGGGCTATGCCTGGCTTGGCGCGGGTATTATCTTCCCGGGGGATCGCTGAGGCGGCCCGGGCGATTTTTACCACCGATAATTTTACTAAAGAAGTTACGGTAAAGTTTAACGCAGGCGGCAAGGTTATAACTATCAGCGGCGTGGCCAAAGGGGCGGGGATGATTGCCCCTGAGATGGCTACCATGCTTGTTTTTATAATGACGGATGCGTGTATCTCTCAAGGGGCTTTAAAAAAATCGCTTAAGCAAAGCGCAGACGTTTCTTTTAACTGCATCACTGTAGACGGATGCATGAGCACAAACGACAGCGTAATGCTTCTGGCTAACGCAAAGGCGGAGAATAAAATTATCTCCTCCGGAAAAAAGCTTGAAATCTTTACGGATGCCCTTAAAGCCGCCTGTATTACCCTGGCGAAGTTAATTGTCAAGGATGCCGAAGGCGCCACTAAATTTATTTCGATTACCGTCAAGGGCGCAAGGAACGATAAGGACGCCAGGAAAGCGGGGCTCTTTATAGCTAACTCTAACCTGCTTAAGTGCGCAATTTACGGAGAAAACCCTAATTTTGGCAGAGTAATCGCCGCCTTGGGGGCAAGCGGCGTGGATGTTAAAGAAGAAGCTATTAAACTGCGCACAGGCTCTTTAAAACAAAGAAACGTAGGTATCGAAGTAACTGTCGGAAGAGGTAAAGGCAGCGCTGTGATTTATACTTCTGACTTAACGCCGGAATATATTAAAATTAATGCGGAATACAATTAGGTTAGCTTATAGCTGATAGGCGCGAGAAAGAGGAAACTATGGAAGAGGCGATCAGAAAAGCGGATGTCTTAATTGAAGCGCTACCGTATATAAAGAAGTTTCACAAGAAGAATATCGTAATCAAATACGGCGGCAGCATCCTCGGCGAAGAGAAGATCAGGAAAGGGGTGCTCGAGGATATCGTATTCCTGAATTTTATGGGGTTAAGGCCGGTTTTAGTCCACGGGGGAGGCCCTAATATCAGCGACCGTATGAGGCAGGAAGGCAAGAAGACTGATTTTGTAGATGGAATGCGGGTAACGGATAGCCAGACTTTGGCAGTAGTCGAGGAAGAGCTGAAAAAATTAAACAAGGTAATCGTCGATGAACTATCCGAGATGGGGGTTAAGGCCGTCGGAGTAAGCGGGAAAGAGCAGATTATTAAGGCAGAAAAGAAAAAAGCCAAGATAGACTTAGGCTTAGTCGGCCATATCGTTGAAATTGATCCAGTGCCTCTATCGAAAGAACTCGGCAGGGACAATATAGTAGTGATAATGCCGATGGGCGTAGGTAAGAACGACAAGGTTTATAACGTAAACGCAGACGAAGCGGCAGCCAGTATCGCCGCCGGGTTATCGGCGGAAAAATTAGTGTTATTGACTAATGTCAAAGGCATATTACGCAATCCTGAAGACCCGCATTCGTTTTTATCAACGCTTAGTGTTGAAGAGGCTAAAGGCTTGATCGCGGATAGCGTGATACAGGCGGGGATGATCCCGAAGGTGCAGGCCTGTGTAGATGCGCTGGAAAAAGGGGTTAAGAAAACGCATATCGTAGACGCGCGTACCCCGCACGGATTACTGCTGGAGATATTTACCGACCAGGGGATAGGAACTGAGATAGTAAAGTGAGCTTATAGCTAATAGCTCATGGCTCATAGCAAAAACTTTTTCTATCAGCCATCAGCTATCGGAATACAAAAAGTAATATCGATAAGTTTATAGAGCTATGAAGAAGGAAGAAATTTTCCAATCCTATAACGATTACATCCTGCCTACCTATGCCAAGACGCCCTTAATTTTCGTCAAGGGCAAAGGGTCGCGGCTTTGGGATATAGATAACAGGCAGTTCCTGGATTTTTTTCCGGGATGGGGGGTAGGGAATCTCGGGCATTGCCATCCCAAGGTGATGCAGGCTGTGCGTGATCAGGTTTCAAAACTTATATTCGTTCCTAATAATTACCATAATATCCCTCAGGCTAAGTTAGCCAAGGAGCTGGCCAGCCTTTTGGATTATCCG
This sequence comes from uncultured Planctomycetales bacterium, assembly GCA_964399915.1. Lineage (GTDB taxonomy): Bacteria > Omnitrophota > Gorgyraeia > Gygaellales > Profunditerraquicolaceae > CAYNRN01. The sequence goes on along the minus strand of CAYNRN010000008.1, from coordinate 11,972 downwards.
GCAAAAGTATTTTTTTGTAATTCCGGCGCTGAGGCAAACGAGGGAGCGATAAAACTAGCCAGGAAATTCGGCGTTTCGACTGCGCTCAGCGCCGATGGTGAGCGTAATCGAACCATCGGACAGGGAAGATACGAGATCATCACTTTCGAGAACTCTTTTCACGGGAGGACGCTGGCTGCGCTTGCAGCTACCGGACAGAAGAAATACCAGGCCGGATTTGACCCGCTTCCGCAGGGTTTTAAAATAGTAAAGTTTAATGACTTATCGGCGGTAAAAAGCGCCCTCAGCGATGAAAGCGTGGCGATTCTGCTTGAATTGATTCAGGGCGAAGGCGGAGTCAACGTTGCGGATAAAGAATTTGTGCTGGGATTAAGGAAGATCTGCGACGAAAGAAAAATGCTGTTGATCGTGGATGAAGTGCAGACCGGCATCGGCAGGACTGCGGAATTCTTCTGCCATAAGCACTATAATATTGCCCCGGATGTAATGACTTTGGCCAAAGCATTGGGCGGGGGTTTGCCTATCGGCGTAATGGCAGTAAAATCGGAGATCTCTGATGTATTGGGGCCGGGCATGCATGCTTCTACTTTCGGAGGAGGGCCGGTGATCTGCAGGGCGGCGCTGGCAGTATTAAAAGCGATCAAGAAAGAGAAACTAATCATAAAGGCAAAAAAGAGCAGCGAATATCTCTTCGATAAGCTTAATCAGTTAAAGCATAAGTATCCGTTTATCAAAGAGGTAAGAGGCATCGGCCTGATGGCAGGCGTTGAATTGGACATAGAAGGCAAGGAAGTCGTGCAGAAGTGCCTGGCAGATAACCTTTTGATTAATTGTACTCACGATAAAGTATTAAGGCTGATGCCGGCATTGAATATCTCCAGGAAGGAGATTGATAAGGCAATAGGGATATTGGATAAAGCCTTAGGCGAGGTTAAGGGGGTTTGATGAAGAAAGACCTGATTTCTATAAAAGATTTAAGCGCAGCCCAGATTGAAGAGATTATTCTTTTAACGGAAAGCTTAAAGAAGTCGTCCGCAAAATTCGACAGGGCATTGGCAGGTAAGACGCTGGCTTTAATATTTCAAAAGCCATCTAACCGGACCAGGGTATCTTTTGAAGTGGGGATGTATCAATTGGGAGGTTATTCGATATATCTATCACCCAATGAAATCAACCTGGGGGTGAGAGAATCTGTCTCAGATGTAGCGAAGACGCTCTCCAGGTATGTTGACGCAATAGTGCTTAGGACATTTGAGCATAAAAACGTAGAAGAGCTGGCAGAAGCGGCGGATGTGCCGGTGATTAACGGGTTATCCGATTCTTCGCACCCCTGCCAGGCGTTAGCGGATATTTTTACGATAAAAGAAAAATTAAAGAGATTAAAAGGCGTGGCGCTTGCCTATATCGGTGACGGTAATAATGTATGTAATTCCCTGCTTTATGCCGCGGATAAAGCGGGTGTTAAGATGGTTGTGGCTACACCCGTAGGATACGAGCCGGATAAGGGCACCTTAAGGGAGTGTAAGGCAAAATTATCCCATAATCCTGCTGAAGCCGTCAAGGGCGCGGATGTCATATATACGGATGTCTGGACGAGTATGGGGCAGGAGGATGAATCTCAGAAAAGAAGAAACGCATTTAAAGATTTTCAGGTCAATAGTAACCTGGTCAGTATGGCAAACCGGGGGTGTATTATTATGCATTGTCTACCTGCGCACCGGGGGGAAGAGATTACCGACGAGGTAATCGATAGCAAAAATTCCGTAGTCTTTGATCAGGCGGAGAACAGGATGCACGTGCAGAAGGCAATTTTAATAAAGTTATTAAAGGGAGAGAAATGAAAAAAGTTGTATTAGCTTATTCCGGCGGACTGGATACTTCCTGCATTGTCAGATGGCTGAAAGAACGTTCCTGGCAGGTAATCTGTTTTGTGGCTGACCTCGGACAGGGCTTAGGTAGAGGAGAAGATTTTAAAGATATCGAAGAACGGGCTATCTCAGCAGGGGCAGCAAAAGTATATATCCAGGACCTACAGGATGAATTCGTAGAGGATTTTATCGTACCCGCTTTAAAGGCAAACGCGATATACGAAGGAAAGTATTTTCTGGCTACCGCCTTAGGCAGGCCTTTGATTGCAAAACACCTTGTGCAGATTGCCCATAAAGAGAAAGCCGATGCAATTGCTCATGGTTGCACCGGCAAAGGAAACGACCAGGTAAGATTTGAGGTTGCCGCGGGGATTTTAGACCCTAAATTAGAAGTCCTTGCCCCGGTCAGAGGATGGGAGTTTAAATCGCGGGATGAAGAGATTGAATATGCCCAGATGTATAATATCCCGATAGATGTAACCAAAAAGAAACCCTATAGCATCGACAGGAACCTCTGGGGTATCAGCATCGAGGCAGGCGTGTTGGAGGATCTGGAGCAGGAGCCTCCGGAGGACGCCTATATGATTACCAAAAGCCCAAGCGGCAGTTCCACCTATCCTAAATATCTGGAGATTTCTTTTGAAAAGGGAATCCCCAGAAAGATAGACGGAAGGGCTTATAAATTAAGGAATCTGATCACTTATCTGAATGAGGTCGGAGGTGTTTACGGCGTCGGCAGGAGCGATATGGTGGAGAACCGGCTGGTAGGCATTAAATCAAGGGAGGTCTATGAGGCACCGGCTGCGACTATACTTTATGCCGCCCATAAAGAACTGGAGGCCCTGGTTCTGGATAGAGAGCTGGCGCATTTTAAAGAGATGATCTCGCTGAAATATGCAGAACTCATTTATTACGGGCTGTGGTATTCGCCTTTAAAGAATGCTTTAGACGGTTTTATTGACGTAACCCAGGAGCGGGTAACCGGCAGTATCAGATTAAAACTTTTTAAAGGGAATTGCGTTGCCGTGGGTAGAAAATCAGCGCACTCGCTTTATAAGAAGGAACTAAGCACCTACGGTAAAGATGATAAATTTGACCAGAAGCTGGCTGAGGGGTTTATTAAGATCTGGGGAATGCCTTATCACAGATGATTTTGTATTGCTTTCGGGTTCTGTTCGCGTATAGAAGGAGTCGGTAATGGCAAAGAAGCTTTGGGGAAGCAGGTTTGCTAAAAAGACAAGCGCTCTGACGGATAAATTCACTTCCAGTATCTCTTACGATAAAAGGCTGGCAAAGTACGACGTCTTAGGCAGTATTGCCCATGCCAGGATGCTCGGCAGGAAAAAGATTATTCCTCCCAAGGAAGCATTGTTGATTATAAAAGGCCTGAAGTCTATACTTAAGGACATCCTTAATAATAAGTTTAAGTTTGACCTGGATGCGGAAGACGTGCATTCCAATATACAAGAAGTATTGTTTTCTAAGGTTGGTAAGGCCGCCAATAAGCTGCATACTGCCAGGTCCCGGAATGACCAGATTGTCCTGGATATGAAGCTCTACCTTAAAGATGAGATCGCTGACCTTAAAGAGCTGGTCAGAGAGCTGCAGAGATCGGTATTAAGGTTTGCCAAAAAGAATTCCGGCGTGATTATCCCCGGATATACTCATCTGCAGGTCGCCCAGTGCGTTCTCTTAGCCCATCATCTGTTGGCTTATATTGAAGCTTTGGATAGAGATGAGTCCCGGCTCTGCGATGCGCTGTCCAGGGCGGATTATATGCCGCTGGGCAGCTGTGCTTTGTCCGGAACATCGCTGCCTATAGACAGAGATTTGGTGAGAAAGGAATTAGGATTTAAGAACCTCACCGCTAACAGCATAGATTCCGTCAGCGACAGGGATTTTATCGTAGAGGTCCTGGCTGACCTTTCAATCCTTTCCGTGCACTTATCAAGGATGGCGGAGGATTTGATTATCTGGTCCACCAGTGAGTTCAGTTTTATCGATATAGATTTTTCCTTTTGCACCGGCTCAAGTATTATGCCGCATAAGAAAAATCCGGATGTGCTGGAATTAATCCGTGGTTCGGTAGGTAAAATACATGGTGATTTTTCAAATGTACTAATGATGATGAAGGGGTTGCCTTTATCCTACAACCGGGATATGCAGCTGGATAAACCGCCGTTATTCAACGCCATAGATACAGTAAAGGAATTATTAGAGATTTTTATCGCGCTTTTTGAGAATATCGTGATAGAGAAGCAGGCGATTGATTCTAAACTAGGCAATGAATCCCTTTTTTCCGTAGATATCGTAGAGTACCTGATAAAGAAAGGTGTATCTTACAGGCAGGCCCATGATATTGTAGGGAGGCTGGTAAAAGGATGCCTTGATAAAGGAAGTAAGATATCTTCTTTAAGCGAAAGAGAATTAAAGAGATATTCTCCCGAGCTTGCTCTGGATGTAAAGAAGATACTCAATGCACCGGCTTCGGTAAGTTTAAAGAAATCTTTCGGCGGGACAAGCCCGAAGTTAGTAGCCGCGCAGATTACAAGATGGAACAGGAGACTGAATGCACGAATTTAAGTATTCGGGGAATCATCTTTATTGCGAGAAGGTAAAGGTTGAGGACCTAGCAAAAAAATACGGTACGCCGCTTTATGTCTACAGCTATCATACGATTCTCGGGCACTTCCTTAAGCTGAAAGCTGCCTTCAGCGCGATAGAGCCGCTGATCTGCTATTCGGTAAAAGCTAATTCGAACCTGGCGGTCCTGCGCTCTCTGGTAGATAAGGGCGCCGGGCTTGATATCGTTTCAGGAGGCGAGTTATTCCGTGCTATACGTGCCGGTTGCCCGGCGAAAGGGATAGTCTATGCCTCGGTAGGTAAAACCGATGATGAAATAGAAGAGGCCATCCGGCGGGGAATATTATTCTTTAACGTTGAGTCTATAGCGGAACTGGAGAATATCAGCCGTATCGCAAGGGGCTTAAAGAAAACTACCCGGGTTGCTATCCGTATTAATCCGGACGTTGAGCCGAAAACCCACAAGTATATTACCACCGGAAAGCTGACGAATAAATTCGGAGTTGATTTTGCCACTGCGCGTCAGATTTTACTTGCCAGGGGAGGGTTTCCGGGAGTAGATATCGCCGGTTTGCATCTCCATATCGGCTCGCAGATTACCGAGCCTGCGCCTTTTCTGGCTGCGATAAAGAGGGCGGCGGATTTTATCAGCGAGATGAAAAGCAAGGGGATAGGCCTGCAATATTTGAATATCGGCGGAGGTCTGGGGATAGTCTATGATAAAGAGGCCCCTCAGACGGCGCAGAATTTCGCGCGCAGGGTACTGCCTATTTTAAGGAAGACCGGATTGAAAGTCATTCTTGAACCGGGCAGATTCATAGTCGGTAACGCCGGAATCTTGGTGAGCAAAGTACTTTACGTAAAAGCCACCGCGAAAAAGAAATTCGCGATTGTAGATGCCGGGATGAACGATCTGATACGTCCGTCGTTATACGGCGCCTACCATAATATTTTACCGTTAACGGATAGCGGCCGACGGATGACGACTAAGTATGATATAGTCGGGCCGATATGCGAAAGCGGAGATTTTCTTGCTAAGGATAGGCTGATGCCGGAAGTAAGGGAGGGAGATTACCTTGCGGTGATGAGCGCCGGGGCATACGGATTCAGCATGGCCAGTAACTATAATTCACGCCGCAGAGCCCGGGAAGTTATGGTAGTAAAAGACAGAGTATTTACAATCAGAAAGAGAGAGACAAATCAGGATTTAGTCCGCAACGAAGAGGTGCCCGCGTTCCTATCGGGGATTTAATATGCCTAAGATAATTTTTACGAAGATGGCGGCATCAGGCAATGATTTTGTATTAATTGAGGGCAACAAGCTGCGGGTTGCAAATTACAAGTCTTTGGCTAAAAATATTTGCGATAGGAAATTCGGTGCCGGGGCTGACGGCCTGCTGGTTTTAGAGAAATCCAAAAAAGCCGATCTGCGCATGCGCATATTCAATGCCGATGGTTCGGAAGCTGAAATGTGCGGAAACGGAGCAAGGTGCGCGGCGTTATATAAGACACAAGGCGCAAGGCACAAGACACAAGTAAATATTGAGACTAAAGCCGGGATTATAGAAGCTCAGGTAAAAGCCGGGAATGTAAAGATTAAACTTACCGATCCCAAAGGTATGCGTCTGAGCATACCTTTAAAAATCAACAATAGGATTCTGCACGCAGGTTTCATTGATACAGGTGTGCCGCAGGCGGTTGTTTTTACTCAGGGCTTAGATAACATAGACGTGGAGAACCTGGGCAGGCAGATCAGATTCCATCGGAAGTTTTCTCCGCGCGGGACAAATGTCAATTTTGTAGAGTTTTCCGGAGGGGACTCAATCAGGATCCGTACTTATGAGCGAGGCGTAGAGGGAGAGACCCTTGCCTGCGGCACCGGGTCAGCGGCTTCAGCATTACTTACGACTTACTGCTTGCGGCTTGCGTCTAACAACATCAACGTCCTTACCAGAAGCGGAGAAACGCTGAGGGTATATTTTAAAAGATGTGGAGATAGATTCCAGGATGTCTGGCTTGAGGGCAGGGTGGGAATAGTCTACAAGGGGGTATATAATGTTTAAAGGTTCGATCGTAGCCATAGTCACGCCTTTTTCCGCCACAAAAAGTGGCGGATCCGCCTCCGGCGGAAAAAATCTGATTGTTGACGAAAAAAAATTGCGGGAACTAATAGATTTCCAGATAAAAAACGGTTCTTCCGGCATCGTACCCTGCGGCACAACCGGTGAATCAGCGACTCTTTCTTTTGACGAACATGACCGAGTGATTGAGATTAGCATTGAGCAGTCAAAGAAGAGGGTTCCGGTTATTGCCGGCACCGGGTCTAATTCGACTGAAGAAGCAATAATGCTCACTCAACATGCTGCCAGGGCAGGGGCGGATGCGTCTTTGCAGGTTTCTCCTTATTATAACCGCCCGACGCAGAAAGGCCTTTACGAACACTTCAAGGCGATCGCCGATTCAGTAGATATCCCGATTATCCTTTATAATATCGCTTCACGCACGGGAGTTAATATCGAACCTGAGACTATCGCTAAACTCGCCCGTGATTGTAAAAATATTACCGCGGTAAAAGAGGCCTCCGGGAACCTCGACCAAATGTCGCGGATTAAAGCACTCTGCCCGGATAGTTTTGTGCTGATGTCCGGAGATGACAGCCTGACCTTACCTGTATTGAGTATCGGAGGCACTGGGGTGATTTCGGTTGCCGCAAATATCGTCCCCCAAGACGTAGCGGCGATGGTTTCAGCGTTTCAGAACGGCAATATCAGGAAAGCAGAAGAGCTGCACTATAAGCTTATGCCTCTGATCAAAGCGTTATTTATCGAAACCAATCCCATCCCGGTAAAGACTGCAATGGGGTTAATGGGGATGTGCGCGCCGGACCTCAGGCTGCCAATGTCAGTGATGTTGCCGGAGAATGCGGAGAAGCTAAAGAAAGCCTTGAAAGAATACGGATTATTAAAATAGGGGAGTTTAGCATGATAAAGCTAGGAATCGCCGGTGTCTGCGGAAAAATGGGCAGGCGGATATACGAACTTGCCTCTGCCGATAAAGAGTTTGAAATCGCATTAGCGCTTGAAAGAAAAGGGATACCCCAGATCGGAAAAGAATTGGGGAGGCTTAAAATCTCCTCTAATCCCGACGGGTTGTTCCTAGTGGATGTATTCGTAGATTTTACTTCGCCCGATGCTAGCGAAATAAACTTGGCCTATGCTGCCAGGTATAAGAAGGCCCTTGTCTTGGGCACTACCGGCTTAAGTGAGCCGCAGGTGCGTAAAGTAGAAGAGGTAGCCAAGCTGATCCCGGTGGTATTTTCTCCGAATATGTCAATCGGCGTCAATACGCTCTTTAATCTGCTGCCTGATTTAGCAAAAAGATTAGGGCCGGATTATGCTATTGAGATAGTAGAAGCGCATCATCGCCTCAAGAAAGACGCCCCTTCGGGAACAGCTAAAAAAATCGCTCAGCTATTAGCAGATGTTAAGGGAAAAGAAATACCCGTGCATGCTTTACGGATGGGGGATATTATCGGAGAGCATACTGTTATCTTCTGCGGGAATTCCGAACGCATCGAGATTAAGCACCAGGCTCATACCAGAGATTTATTCGCGCTCGGCGCCTTAAAAGCGGCGAAGTGGGTATCCGGCAAACCCGCCGGGCTATATTCGATGCAGGATGTGTTGAAAAGCTCATAGCTGGATATACAGGGAGAACAATGAATGTTTAAATTATCCAAGAATCTGCAGTCATTACCGGCTTATCTATTTTTAGAAATCGATAAAGCCAAGAGAAAAGCCAGGGCTGAGGGTAGGGATATTATTGATTTAGGCATCGGCGATCCCGATCTTCCGACGCCCAATTATATTATCGAAGCGCTATATAATGCCGCCAAAGATCCCTCAACGCACCGTTACGCCCTTGATCAGGGAATGCCGGCATTAAGGCGGGCAATCGCTGCCTGGTATAAAAGGCGCTTTAACGTGACGCTTGACCCGGAGAAAGAAATACTTCCATTGATCGGCTCAAAAGAAGGGATCGCGCATTTTCCGCTGGCATTTTTAAATTCCGGCGATTATTCGCTTGTCCCGGACCCCTGTTATCCTCCTTATAAAGGGGGCACCATACTGGCAGGAGGCAGGCCTTATCTTATGCCGTTAAAGAGCGATAATGCTTTCCTCCCTGAAACCGATAAGATTCCTTTAAGCATCCGCAAAAAATCGAAGATTATTTTTATTAATTACCCTAATAATCCCACCGCAGCGACTGCAGAAAGAGGTTTTTACAGGCACATCGTTGAGTTTGCCGCCAAATATAAGATTATCGTAATCTCAGACCTGGCTTATTCCGAAATGAGTTACGACGGGTTTAGGCCCGCCAGTTTCCTTGAAGTCCCGCAGGCAATGCAGGTAGGGATAGAGTTTCATTCGCTTTCTAAAACCTATAATATGACCGGCTGGCGCATTGGCTGGGCATGCGGAAATGCCGAGTTGATTGCCGCCTTAGCTAAAGTGAAATCCAATATTGATTCCGGGATATTTACCGCTGTCCAGCGCGCGGGTATCGCCGCTTTAGAGGGAACCCAGGAGCATGTGGATAATATGTCCCGGATTATCAGCGGCGCAGGGATATTTTAGTCAAAGGGTTATCCTCTTTGGGCTGGCGCCTGAAAACTCCGAAAGCTACTTTTTACGTATGGATAGAGCTTGCTGCTAAAGAAGATTCTATCGGTTTTTCCAGAAAAATACTTGACCAGGCAGATATAATCGTTACCCCTGGCGTGGGTTTTGGCAAATACGGGGAGGGTTATATCCGTATCGCGCTTACAGTACCCGAAGAGAGGATTAATCAGGCAGTAGAGCGCCTGGGTAAGTTAGGGGTTAGGAGTTAGGCCCGCCACAAAGAGTGATGAGTCCGCCACGCATTGTGGCGGAAGTCGGGAGTCGGTAGTTGCAAGTTATCTCTTATATCGGTATAGGTTCCAATCTGGGCGACCGGCAAAAGAATATCAGCAGGGTAGTAAAAGAAATAAGTTTTTTGAAGAATACAAAGCTGATAAAGTTATCCCGGATTATTGAAAGCGAACCCCTGGGCGGCGATTTCAACCAGCCTAAATTTTTTAACGCTGTGATAAAAATCCGCACCGGGCTTAAAGCGCAGGCCTTGTTAAAGGCCCTGCAAAGAGTGGAAGTGAAATTAGGCAGGCCGAAAGAACATGCCTTTTGGGGGCCGCGCAGAATCGACTTGGATATTCTTTTTTACGGGAACCTGATTATAGAAGAGAGAGTGCTTAGTGTACCTCATCCCGGTATCAGTGGACGTCCCTTTGTCATCAAACCGCTTTTAGAATTAGAGGGATTATGACCTTTTCGATAAGACACACCCAGGGTCGTCCTGAGCGAGCAAAGTCACTCGACTGCGCTCGGGGATTGTTCGAATGGGGTAGTGAGCGTAGTCGAACTACGAGTCGAAGGATGAAGATAGTGCATAGCCCGCAACAGATGTCTGAAGCCTGCCGCCGCTTGCTCAGGAGAGGAATCGATATCGGGCTTGTCCCGACTATGGGCGCGCTGCATCAAGGGCACCTGAGCTTGATAGATGCTGCCCGTAGAGAAAATAAGGCTGTAGTTGTAAGTATCTTTGTTAACCCCGCCCAATTTTCTCCCAAAGAAGATTTCAAAAGTTATCCCAGGCCTTTAAAAAAAGACCTCTTGCTTTGCAGGAAGAGTAAAGTCGATGTTGTTTTTCTGCCGGCGGCTGCCGGTATGTACCCGCGCGGTTTTTCCACCTACGTTGAAGTTGAAAAGCTGGGGAGACTGCTTTGCGGAAAAAGCCGTCCGGTTCATTTTCGCGGAGTTACAACCATAGTGGCGAAACTCTTTAATCTAATCCGCCCGACCTCTGCTTATTTCGGACAGAAAGACGCTCAGCAGGCGATTATCATTAAGAAAATGGCAGAAGATTTGAATTTCCCGCTTAGAATCAGGGTCCTGCCTACAGTGCGCGAAAAAAACGGCCTGGCAATCAGTTCAAGGAATAAGTACTTAAATAAAAAAGAGAGAAAAGACGCCCTTGTCTTAAGCCTGGCATTGAAGTTAGCCAAGGCGCTTATCGGCAGAGGAGTCAGGGATACAAAGAAAATTATCTCTGCGATGAGGCGGATGATAATCAGCAAAAAGAGCGCAAAGATTGATTATATAAGTATTGTTGATACGGATAATCTTTTCCCGGTTAAGAGGATATCCGGCAACTGCCTTATCGCCCTGGCAGTTTCAATCGGAAAAACCAGGTTAATTGATAACATCATTATCACAAAAAGGGGCTGATCCCTCTCATTGTGCTATGCCTAAACTGTTAAGAGTCGGAATTGTTGGCTGCGGCGCTATAGGAACTTCCCTGGCGAAGGCCGTGGTTAAAGATTTTAAAAAAACCGCGCGTTTAAACGCTTTATTCGATATCCAGCCGGAGAAATCAACACGACTTGCGCGTCTGGTTTCAAAAAAGATCTCCGTTAAGAACATCAAGCGGTTGATTGGGGATTCTGACCTGGTGATCGAGGCTGCCTCGGCAAAGAGTTCCGCCGCCATAGCCGAAGCGGCTTTGAGGGCGGGGCGCGATGTAATGGTAATGAGCGTAGGCGGCGTTATTGCCCATAGAAAAAGGTTGTCTAAAATCGCCGCAGCCAATGCGGCAAAAATATACCTCCCGAGCGGGGCAATCGCAGGCATTGATGGGCTTAAGGCAGCTGCCTTGGGAAATTTGGGGAAAGTGACATTGACTACCCGCAAAAATCCCGCTTCGTTTAGAGGTGTCAGATTCATTGAATCAAGAAAGATCAGGCTCGAGGGTTTAAAGAAAGAAAAAGTTTTATTTTCCGGTAAGGCAAGCCAGGCGGTGAAGTATTTTCCTCAGAACATCAATGTCGCAGCTACCTTAAGCCTGGCAGGTTTAGGCGCGGATAAGACCAGGGTGAGGATAATTGCCTCTCCTGCAATAAAAAGGAATATCCACGAGATTGAAATCGATTCAAGGGCTGCCAGGATATCTACGGTTACCGAAAACGTATTGCATCCGGATAATCCTAAAACGAGTTTCCTAGCTGTCTTGGCAGCTATAGCTACCTTAAAACAGATTATTGAGCCGATAAAAATCGGCACTTAAGTAAGCACATAAGTTATGGAGCTGCTTTTGTCGGATTGGCGACATAACTTATAAGTGCGAACTTATCCTTGACATTTGCCTAAATAATAATTTTTAAGGTAGATGTCAAGGATCAATTCGCAGACGCTTGCGGGATTAAAAAATAGGCAGCTACAATTTATGTCATCTTTTTAGATTACATAAATTGCCTGCTCATTGAAAGGGGGTGAATCAAGAATATGGCAGAGAAACTAGTGAAGCTGGGGATCAAGAGGCAGAAGGGTTACCTTTACTACGTCGATAAGAAAGGCGATGTCTCCTGCGCGAAGATGGCGAGAGGTAAGAAAAAAGGAGGCAGCCCTAAAAAAGTAGCTAAGTGCG
>CAYNRN010000007.1:0-32859 GCA_964399915.1 uncultured Planctomycetales bacterium | reverse complement strand
ATAACGCATTGACATCTGCCGGATAAAGTGGTAGGATGACTTAAGTTTACCCGCCGCAAATCTTGGCGGGTTTAATTCGCGCACGTTAAATCGCAGGCTCATTAAAGGAGATGATAAAAAATGTCACAGGTAGAGGTGAGAAAAGACGAGCCGTTTGAAGCGGCATTACGGCGTTTCAAGAGGAAAATCGAGCAGGAAGGCATTTTAAGAGAAATCCGCGACCGTAAGCACTACGAAAAACCCAGCGAAAAAAAGAGAAAGAAGAACCGCGGTAGAAGATAATATGCCGCTTGCACTCTCCACCAGTTGGAACGCCTCCGGTCATACTAGCGGAAGTAAAATGCTCTTTGAAATCAAGGGGTTAGGCTTTGAAGAGGTGGAGCTGTCCTTTAACCTCACCTCGAGTATGGTAGAAGAGATAAGTGAGCTTACCCGCGCGAAAGAAATCAAAGTAATCAGCGTACATAATTTCTGTCCGGTGCCGGAGGGTGTTGAACGCGAAATCGCCCTGCCGGATTATTTTTCGCTATCCTCTACCGATGAGCAACAAAGGAGAAAAGCGGTAAAACATACCGAGAACACCATTGATGCCGCCTGTCGCCTCGGCGCTTCCTGTGTTGTTGTGCATGCCGGAAGGGTAGAGGTAGCTGACCACACAAGAGAACTGACCGGGCTTTATAACCGCGGTAAAGCGGGTTCCGGCGGCTTCGCGCTGATTAAGGGGAAAGCGGTTGAAGAAAGGCGTAAATTTGCCGGTAAATTCTTATCCGCAGCCTTAAAAAGCCTGGAAGAGCTGGAAAGTTATTCCTCTAAAAATTCCCTAAAGCTTGGTATTGAAAACAGGTTCTATTACCGCGAAATCCCGTCTTTTGACGAAATCGGTTTAATCCTCGGTCATTTTAAAGGCTCTTGCTTAGGCTATTGGCACGATACCGGGCACGCGCAGATAATGGAGAAGCTGGGATTCGCCGTGCATCAGGATTATCTGGATAAATACCTGTCGCAGGCAATCGGCGTACATCTTCATGACGTAAGCGGCTGTCAGGATCATCTGCCTCCGGGCAGGGGAGAGTTCGATTTTAGCCGTTTAAAACCTAATCTTAATAGAAAAACCCTGAAAGTAACCGAAATACATCATCCTGCCAGCGCTGAGGACATAAAAGAAGGCAGGAATTTTCTTGCGCGGGTGTTTGATGAAAAATACTAAAGTCAGGCTTCCTGCGGCGGCAGGCAGCTTCTACCCTGCGGAAGAAAAGGAACTTAAGAGTTTAATCAGCCGCCTGATCGATAGAGAAACGCGCAAACGCGATTGTCTCGGTTGTATTCTGCCTCACGCCGGATATGTTTATTCGGGTCTAGTCGCCGCAGAGACGCTCTCTGGGATAAATATCAGGGACAGCGTAATACTGCTGGGGCCTAACCACACCGGAATGGGCAAAGATTTCAGCCTGATGAGCCAAGGGGCGTGGCAAACGCCACTGGGGAGAGTGGCTATAGATTCCCTGCTTGCAGAAAAACTCCTGGGATCATCCAGCTTCCTGAAAGCAGATGAAGAAGCGCACGCCGGGGAACATTCGATTGAAGTTGAAATTCCGCTTCTGCAATATCTCAAACCGGTTTTCAGCATTGTCCCTATAGCCATAATGTCAGACGATTATAACGCTCTTATTAAAACGGGGGAAGAGATCGCCGATTGCCTTGTAAAAAATAAACTAGAGGCAAAAACCACCTTGATTGCCTCAACCGATATGACACATTACGAAACGCAGGCCTCCGCGGAAATCAAAGACCGCAAGGCAATAGACAGCATATTACTATTGGATGAAGACACCCTTGTCAAAAATATCAACCGCTACAGCATCTCTATGTGCGGATACGCTCCGGTAATCACGCTGCTTGCCGCGGCAAAAAAACTGGGAGCGGCTAAAGCTGAACTGGTAAAATACCAGACCAGCGCCGCGGTGACCGGGGACACAAGCGCAGTAGTTGGTTACGCCGGAATAATCATTTATTGAAATGGAAGAGCCAAAGAAAAATATAGACGAATCCTGGAAGGAACTCTCCGAAAAAGAAAAGGAAGAGCTTAAGGCAAAAGGGGGCCTTACCCCTCCTGACCCTGATTTTAATTTCTTCGTTACTACGCTTGCCCTGCAGGCCTCTATTTTTCTGGGCGTAATCCCCAATCCGGCGACAAATAAGAATGAAGAAGACACCCAGCAGGCAAAATTTATTATTGATACCCTGGGGATGCTTAGAGAAAAGACAAAAAATAATCTTAGCCCTGAGGAAAGCCGGCTTTTGGAAAATGTGCTTTATGAACTTAGGGTGCAGTACGTTTCTAAGGGTAAAGAACCTAGCGTTGGGAGTAAGGAGTGAAGGAGAAATAAAATGATCGATAAAGAACTACTTGATATCTTAGCCTGTCCGGCGTGCAAGGGCGATGTCGAATTGAAAGAAGAAAAAATAGTCTGCAAAAAATGCGGGAAAAAATACCCTATCCGCGACGGTATTCCGGTTATGTTAATCGATGAAGCTGAGTCTTAAAGAAATGAAGAAGATATTAGTCATCCATGGGCCAAACCTTAACCTCCTCGGCAAAAGGGAGCCGCAGGTTTACGGGAAGGCGACTCTGGCACAAATCAACACTGCGCTTAAAAAAACTGCGAAAAAAAGAAAAGTGAGCATAATCATCAAACAATCCAACCATGAAGGCGAAATCGTAGATTTAATCCAGGCCTCAAAAAAAAGATTCTCAGGTGTATTGATTAACCCTGCCGCTTATACGCACACCAGCGTAGCTATCAGGGATGCCATCGCTGCCTGCGGCCTGCCGGTTATAGAAGTCCACCTTTCCAATATCTATTCCCGTGAAGAATTCAGGCACAAATCCTTGGTAAGCCCGGTTGCCAGGGGGACAATCATGGGCATGGGACTCAACAGTTATACTCTGGGGCTGGAAGCCCTGGTTGATCTGGCCTGATTCCGATGAATTTCCGCATAAGAAAGCTTTATCTTGAATTACAAAAATGCCGCCTGCAGGGCCTTCTGGTCAGTTCACAGGCAAATATAACTTACCTAAGCGGATACCCCGGCCGCGATTCATACCTGCTGGCTTCCCCGGCAGGCAATATATTATTTACGGACTCCAGATATATCCTGCATGCCCGCTCCAAGCTTGGGCGCGCAGTCAGAGCGCAAAGAGCCGACGGAGATATGCTTGAGGCAGTCGGCCGCGCCTGCGCTAAACTCAGGATAAGAAGGCTGGGAATCGAAGAGAGGCACCTTTCCTGCGCCGAATTTAGAAGAATGCGCCATACTTTCCCGTCGGGGACTAAATTTTCCTCCTTTGGCAAAGCCATAGAGGAGATGCGGCAGATAAAAACCCCCCGGGAAATTGCCAAAATCAGGAAGGCAAACAGTATCACTATCGCAGCGCTTAAATCCGTCCGGAAATTTATTAAACCGGGGATGAGAGAGACAGAAGTAGCTGCCCACCTGGAGCACGCCATCCGCCTTGGCGGGGCTCATACTTCGGCATTTAACCTCATTATCGCCTCAGGCCCAAATTCCTGCCACCCCCACCATATCACCTCCCACAGGAAGCTTAAAAACAACGAACCCGTGCTTATAGACATCGGCGTAGACTATTTCGGCTACAAATCCGACTTGACAAGGGTATTCTTTTTAGGTAAAATAACTTCTCTTATGCGAAGGGTTTACGACGCTGTCTGCGAAGCAAACCGGCTGAGTATTGCCCGCGTGGCTGCCGGGGTGCCGATCAAAGACATCGATGCCTGCGCACGCAGGCATCTTGCCCGTTTGGGATTAGCAAAATACTTCAAACACAGCCTTGGCCACGGAGTGGGCTTAGAAATCCATGAAGCCCCGCGCATCTCCCCAGCCGAAAAAGGCAGATTAAAATCCGGGATGGTTTTTACCGTTGAGCCGGCAGTATATCTACCGGGAAAGTTCGGGATCAGGATCGAAGACATGGTCTTAGTCAAAAACAGCGCTTGCGAGGTATTAAGTGGCTCTTTCAATAAATGAAATCAAAACAGGGGTAACGGTTTTTGTAAACGGAAATGTCTATGTAGTCGTTGAAGCCCAGCACGTAAAACCGGGCAAGGGCTCAGCCTTTGTGCGCGCCAAGATGAGAAACCTTAAGAATTCAGCTATCCAAGAAATGACCTTCCGCGGAGACGAGAAAATCGAAGCCGCTTTTATAGACGAAAGAAAGCTTCAGTACCAGTATAATTCGGGGCATATGTTCCACTTTATGGACCAGGATAATTTTGAAGATATCGCCATAGCCGAAGAAGACATCAAAGGTAAAGTAAAATACCTCAAAGATAACCTTGATGTCTCGGGATTCTTTTACAAGGGTGAGATCCTGAATATCAATCCGCCTAACTTTATTATTTTTGAGATTACGCACACCGAACCCGGGATCAAGGGCGATACCGCAAAGAGCGGCACTAAACCGGCCCAGATTGAGACCGGGGCATCAATACAGGTGCCGCTTTTTATCGATACCGGAGATAAAATAAAGGTCGACACCCGCACCGGCACCTACGTGGAGCGGGTGGCCTAAAACAGGAGTTATCCTATGAACTTAAAAGAGATTAAGGAAATGATAAACCTGATGAATGACAACGGCTTAGTCGAGCTTGAGATCGAAAAAGACGGTATGCGTATAAGGCTTAAAAAAACAGGCAGCGGTCCTGACGCTGTGAATGCTCCGGTGATCATCGAAAGGGAAAAGATACCTCAGGCTGCTTCAGGCAGGGCTCAGGAAACCGCCGCGGATAAAGTAGGTGGAAATTCTGTAGAGATCAAGGCTCCCATGGTAGGCACTTTCTACCGCGCACCTTCCCCCGAAGCGCCTCCTTACGTAGAGGTCGGACAGGTCGTAGAGCAGGGACAGGTCATCTGTATTATCGAAGCGATGAAATTGATGAATGAAATCAAATCGGAGATCAAAGGAAAGATCCTTGAGATCCTGGTTGACAACGCCGAGCCTGTCGAATTCGGGCAGCCGATATTTCTTATCGAACCCATCTAAATATGTTCTCCAAAATCCTTATCGCCAATCGCGGAGAGATAGCTCTTCGGGTAATCCGCGCCTGCAAAGAATTAGGTATCCGCACCGTAGCAGTTTACTCCCAGGCGGACAGGGAATCACTGCATGTGCGCTTTGCCGACGAAGCTATCTGCATCGGAAGCGCCGCTTCAAGCAACAGCTACCTGAATATTCCGGCGATCATCAGCGCCGCGGAAATCACCGACGTAGAAGCAATCCACCCGGGTTACGGCTTTCTGGCTGAAAATCCTCACTTTGCGGAGATTTGCGAATCGTGTAATATCACCTTTATCGGCCCTACTCCGGAAAATATCCGCCTGATGGGTGATAAAATGGCGGCGCGCGCCACAATGCACAAGTGCGGTCTTCCGATTGTGCCGGGAAGCGAAGCGGCGGTAAAGACTAAAGAAGAAGCGCTTAAGGTTGCCCGCAAAATCGGCTATCCGGTAATCATCAAAGCGGCTGCCGGCGGCGGCGGAAAGGGAATGAGGATCTGCCATAATGATATCCGCCTGGTTTCTTCCCTGATGACTGCCCAGGCAGAGGCAGAAGTAAATTTCGGCAATGCAAGCGTCTACATAGAAAGATATGTCGAAAAACCCCGCCATATAGAAATCCAAATCATAGCCGATAAACACGGGCATACCATCCATCTGGGGGAGAGGGATTGCACCATTCAAAGAAGGCACCAGAAACTTTTAGAAGAATCTCCCTGCCCGGTGATAGACAGCAAACTGCGCAAACGCCTCGGTGAATTGGCGGTCAAGGGGGCTAAGGCGGTAAACTATATCAGCGCCGGCACTATCGAATTTCTCCTCGATCAGAAGAAGAATTTTTACTTCATGGAAATGAACACGCGCATACAGGTAGAACACCCGGTTACGGAACTGGTTACGGGAATTGACTTAATCAAAGAGCAGATCCGGGTCTCCGCAGGTGAAAAGTTGAGGTTTAAACAGGAGGATATTCAGATAAACGGCGCGGCAATCGAATGCCGCATCAATGCCGAAGATTACGAAAATAATTTTGCGCCATGCCCGGGAAGGATTGAAACATTGAATATTCCCGGAGGGCCGGGAGTGAGGCTGGATTCGCATATTTACCAGGGATATACTATCTCCCCGCACTATGATTCCCTGATTGCCAAACTGATTACTCACGGAAGAAACCGGCAGGAAGCAATCAAAATTATGCAGAGGGCGTTATCCGAATTTACGGTTTCTCCGATTAAAACGACCATCCCTTTCCATCAAGCGCTGCTGGAAAACAGCCTTTTTATAAAATCGGACATTTCCACCCATTTTGTCCAAGAGATGTTTAAAGAGGAAGGGAAGACGGAAGAATGATGCACCAGGAACAAACGCATACCGACTTAGGGACAGTCAAAATACATAATAATGTTATTGCTTCTATCGCCGCTATGGCTGCCGCAGAGATAGAAGGCGTAAAGAGGATAGGCGGGGATTTTACCTCAGGGTTAATGGCGCTTATGGGGAAAAAATCGCTCTCATCAATCAGGGTAAAGTTTGAGAAAAATGAGGAATTAAGAATAGAAATACCGCTGATCATAAAATACGGTTTCAATATACCGGAGGTAGCTTCCCGGGTGCAGGAAAATGTGCACAGCGCTCTGGAGAAGATGACTAATCTTTCCTTAAAAGACGTTGATATCAATGTACAGGGCATTGAAAGGGGGTAAGGGATGAAATTCTTTACGGTGCTTGGGATAATCTTCTATACCGCGGCAATGGTCGCTATCGGCATCCTGTTGATTGCGGTATCGCTGAGCATACTGCAGCCGCAGGATATTATTGAGTTTTTCAGCGCCGCACAATATAACGCGCAATCCCGTATGATTACCGGGCTGACCGGGTTGCTTCTGATATTGACCAGCTTATCTTTTGCCCAGCTGATTATCGGCAAATATCAGCGTGAAAAGACGATCGCATTTACTACTTCATCCGGCGAAGTCACAATTGCCCTCTCGGCAATAGAAGATCTAATCAAGCGACTGGCGGTATTTACCCCCGAAATAAAAGAATTGAGGCCTGATGTCATTGCTACGAAAAAAGGGATTATTGTTGATTTAAGAGTCATTCTAAAATCCGAAGCCAATATTCCCGACCTTACCGGACGCCTGCAGGAGATTACTCGTTCAAAGATTCAGGAGGTCCTGGGCGTGGAAGAACAGATCATTATCAAGATACACGTGGCAAAGATAATATCTTCAGAAGAAAAGAAAAGGAAAGATTCCGCTAAAGACGAAGAGCCCTCAATACCTTTCAGCGGATATTCAAGAACTTAAATTACGGAGGAGATAATGAGCAAGAAGCTGGGGATACTTACAGGAGGAGGGGACTGCCCGGGATTAAACCCCGTCATCAGAGCAGTAGTTAGAAAAGGAATCAACGAAGGTTATGAAATCATCGGGATAAAGGACGGCTGGAAGGGGATGATTGAAGGCGACACAAAGAAACTTGATCTTCAGGAGATTTCCGGAATTCTGCCTAAAGGAGGCACAATCTTAGGTACCAGCCGCACCAATCCTTATAAAAAAGAGCGGGGGCTGGAGAAAGTCAGAGAGAATTATAAAAAGCTTGGCCTTGACGCTTTGATTGCTGTAGGAGGCGAAGACACACTGGGAGTAGCGGCAAAACTCTGCAAAGACGGAATACCAAATATCGTAGGGGTCCCCAAAACCATAGATAACGACCTCTCCTGCACGGATTATACGTTTGGTTTTGATACGGCGATAAATATCGCTACCGAATGTATTGACCGGCTCCACACAACAGCAGAAAGCCATCACCGGGTTATTGTCGTAGAAGTAATGGGCAGGCATGCCGGCTGGATCGCCACGGAAGCCGGAATTGCCGGAGGAGCGGATGTTGTCCTGATACCCGAACTACCCATTGAGATAGAAGAAGTGTGCATGCTTGTGAAGAAAAGCTACAGCCGCGGCAAGAATTTCAGCATTGTGGTGGTTGCCGAAGGCGCCCAATTTAAGAAAGGGACAATGGTGCTTCAAGAGCAGAAGCTTGATGAATTCGGCCATGTGCGGCTCGGCGGCATAGGCGAACGATTAGCCGAAGAAATAGAAAAACATACCGGGTATGAGACACGCGTAAGTGTCCTTGGCCATATACAAAGAGGAGGCACCCCTTCTGCTTTTGACAGAGTCCTCGGCACGAGGTTCGGAGTAAAAGCTGTAGAGCTGATAATAAAAGGTAAATTCGGCAGAATGGCAGCACTAGAGGGCAATAAAATCACTGATGTCCCGCTTGAGAAAGCAGTAAGCGCGTTGAAAACCGTCGATACGGAGCTTTACGAAACCGCCAGAGTTTTCTTCGGCTAAAAAAGGGGTTTAATATGAGAGACAGGATAAAAGAGATTTTGCTGGAAAGCATCCAGATCAAAGAAGAACTCTTACATCATAAGATAAAGGAGATCATCGGTATCTGCGAAATAATCACCGAGGCACTCAAAAAAAAGGGAAAGATTATCCTATTCGGCAACGGGGGCTCGGCAAGCGACAGTCAGCATATCGCCGCAGAACTAGTAGGGCGGTTTAAAAAAGACCGCCAGGGGCTTCCGGCGATTGCCCTGACCACCAACACTTCCATCCTTACGGCACTGGCTAATGATTACGGATACGAAATTGTATTCGCTAAACAGGTAGAGGCCCTGGCAGAAAAAAATGACGTTGTTATCGGAATCTCCACCAGTGGAAAGGCAAAAAACGTAGCTGCCGGCATCAAACAGGCTAAAAAGATGGGCTTAAAAACGATTGCGCTTACCGGCGGAGACGGCGGAGATATAGCTAAACTCGCCGACGTTTCCCTTTTAGTGCCCTCATCGGTTACTGCAAGGATCCAGGAGGCGCATATCACTATCGGCCATATATTCTGCGAGATGGCGGAAGAATCACTCTTCAAAAGTTAAAAACCCTTATCCTATGCTTGAATCAAAAATAAAGAATTTAAAACAATTAAATGCTATCACCCGCCGGCTTAAAAAATCAGGCAAGGAAATAGTCTTTACCAACGGCTGCTTTGACATCCTGCATTTCGGACACGTTAAATATCTGCAGGAAGCAAAAAAATACGGCGATATCCTTATAGTCGGGATAAATTCGGATTCCTCGGTAAAAAGCATCAAGGGGGACAAGCGCCCGCTGATCAAAGGGCACGACAGGATGAAGACAGTAGCAGCGCTGGAAAGCGTTGACTATGTAGTTGCCTTTAATGAGGGCACCCCGTTGAAAACGATATTAAACCTTAAGCCGGATATTTTAATCAAAGGCTCAGATTGGAAAAAAAACATGATAGTGGGGGCTGGCTTTGTGAAATCTTATGGCGGAAAAGTGAAGACCGTAAAGCTTTTCCCCGGGCGTTCTACTTCGGGAATCATAAAAAAAATTGCGGAAAAATTCTAATAGCGGTCCGGTCAAGCGGATAATCGACGCAAATATAAACAGGTTCAAAGAAGGCTTAAGGGTCTGCGAAGAAATCAGCCGTTTTCTTCTGGAAAATCCTTCGATTACGGCAAGCCTTAAAAAATTAAGGCATGCTGCAGACTCAGCAATCAAACGCCTTCCGGTAAGGGATTTGCTCAAGGAGAGGGACAGCGATAAAGACGTAGGCAGGAAAATCTGCGTAAATGAACTAAAAAGGGAAACCTGCGAAGATATCTTCTTTGCCAATATGCAGCGCGCAAAAGAATCTCTCCGGGTACTGGAAGAATTCAGCAAACTGTTTAATAAAAAAGCGGCACTTGAATTTAAAGAAATCAGGTATTCCCTTTATTCGGCTGAAAAAAAGATCGTTCAAAAAATCGCTGGCTCAGGCCGCATTAAATAAAGATGAATCAACTCGAGTACGCAGCAGATAACAAAGTCAGTCCGCTGGTAAAAAGGATTGCCTCTGTAGAAGGCCTACCTGTAAAAAGACTCTTATCCTATATCAGGGACGGAAGAGCAGTCATCCCGCTTAATAAAAAACACCGCATCAGCAGGCCCTGCGGCATAGGATACGGCCTGCGCACGAAAGTCAACGCTAATATCGGCGCCTCTCCGGATAAAGTTAACCTTAAAGGCGAAATTGAGAAATTAAATACCTGCGTAAAATACGGCGCAGATACGGTGATGGATTTAAGCGTAGGCGGAAACCTTCCGGAGATCAGAAAAGAGCTTTTAAGGGCCTGCCCGCTGCCTTTCGGGACAGTACCGGTATATGAAATGGCGGTGCTTGCCCAGGACAAAAGAGGCGATCTGTTTAAATTTACTCCTGAAGATATGCTGGAGGTACTGCAAAGACAGGCGGAAGAGGGGGTTGATTTTTTTACGATTCACGCCGGCGCCACAAAAAAAAGCCTTTCTGCTTTAAAGAAACATCCGCGGGTAATGAATATCGTATCCAGAGGAGGGGCGATTCTGGCGGGATGGATGCGCCGGCACAAAAAAGAAAATCCTTTTTATGAATTCTACGATAAAATCCTGGATATCGCTTACAAATATGATATTACTTTAAGCCTGGGAGACGCTCTACGGCCGGGTTCAATATTTGACGCCAGCGACAGCGCGCAAATTGCCGAGCTTAAAATATTAGGGGGACTTGCCATGCGGGCAAGGAAAAGAAAAGTCCAGGTGATAATTGAAGGCCCGGGGCATGTTCCGCTGGACCAGATCGAGAAAAATATCCTGCTTGAAAAAAAGTTCTGCCGCGGCGCGCCTTTTTACGTGCTCGGACCGTTGGTTACTGATGTTGCCGCCGGCTATGACCAGATCAGCGGAGCAATCGGAGGGGCATTAGCAGCTGCTTACGGAGCGGATTTTCTCTGCTACCTGACCCCATCCGAACACCTGCGCCACCCTTCACTGGATGATGTCAGGGAAGGGGTAATCGCTTCCCGGATTGCAGCGCACGCCGCTGACCTGGTAAAAAGAAATAAAATAGCTTTGGGCTGGGACAAGGAGATGTCACTGGCGCGCGCGAAAAGAAACTGGAAGAAACAGATACGGCTTTCCATTGATCCGGAAAAAGCAGAACGATACCGCGCTTCGTCCTTGCCGTCAAATCTTGGCGTCTGTACGATGTGCGGAAAATACTGTTCGATTAAGTTGGGCGGCTGATAGAAAAATGCGGGTGTAATTCAATGGCAGAATGGCAGCTTCCCAAGCTGTATATGGCGGTTCGATTCCGCTCACCCGCTTTGAAAAATGAAAAATACAAAATTTACTATACAGAATTTTTTATTACTAGTTACTAGTTACGTATTACTAGTTACGTTTTTACCTGGCTGCGCTACTACCTCGATACCGCCTGCGGCAAAAACTCCGGTAAGTACGCCCGGGACTTATCATACTGTCAAAAGGGGAGAAACCCTCTGGAGAATATCGAAATTGTATGATGTCGATTTGGAAGAACTCGCCAGGATAAACCGTATTTCAGACGCTTCGCGGATCGAAGTAAACCAGATGATTTTTATCCCGCGCCGCAAAAAACAAGTACAGTCCTTTGGCTCGGTGGAAGATTTCATCTGGCCGGTAAGGGGAAGGGTTATTTCGACTTTCGGACAGACGTACGCCAATATGATCAACCGGGGCCTAAATATCCACGCCCCCTATAATGACGATGTACTGGCATCAAGAAGCGGGAGGGTAATCTTTTATTCGGAAAACTTTACCGGATACGGGAAAACCCTGATTATTGAACATCCGGACGGTTTTCTCACGGTATATGCCAGGAACTCGCGGGTCATCGTAAAACCCGGCCAAAATGTACGTAAAGGCGAAGTGATTGCCTCTGTCGGGCGCTCAGGCAGGGACAAAGAGTCTTATCTTCATTTTGAAATCAGGAAAGGCAATTTACCGCAGAACCCTTACTTTTATCTGGCTAATTAGAAATGCAAAAAAGTTTCTTTTACGGCAGAGAAGAATATCTGGAAATCATCGCCAAGCGCATCGACGGCCTTAAGCATGGCTACCGCCAAAACCTGGCAATTTTAGGCGACGAACTCATCGGAAAGACTTCGCTGATATTTAAGTTTTTGGAAAATTTTTACGACAACCGCATCCTTGCCCTCTATATTGAAGTAAGGCCGGAATCATTAAACAGCTTTGCCAGGAGGTTTATCGCCATCCTCCTCTATAATTTCCTGTTTAATAGCGCAGAACCCCTTGAAGAAGACCTCGACTCGTTAATCAGAAAGGCCGATAAATATGCCCCTAAGACCTGTGGCAAGATCAGAAATATAATTGCCTGCCTTTCCAGAAGGAAGAAGAATAATATTTTCTTTGACCTGCTGTCGTTATGCGACTTGATATACCAGGAGAGCCAGAAACCGTGCGTACTGGTACTCGATGAATTCCATAACCTGGAAAAAATGGGGATTAATAACCTTTACGGAGAATGGTCGAAGATTTTGTTGTTGCAAAAGAATACGCTATACATCATTACCAGTTCCCTGAAATTCAAGGCACAGTCGATACTCTCTAAAAACTTAGCGCTTTTATTCGGAAATTTCCAGGTCATAGATATTGAACCTTTTGACACCAGGACAAGCGAAGAATTTCTACAGAAGAGGCTGGGTGTTTTGCCCCTTGAAACAGGCATCAAAAATTTTATCGTCAACTTCTGCGGCGGCATACCTTTTTACCTTGAAGTAATCTCTGAAAACCTCCTCAGCCCTTCATCAAGACCCCTAAGCGAAATCCTGGAAAACCTTATCTTCGATTCTACAGGGATGCTAAATCAGAGATTTTCAAATTACCTCAAGCGTTTCCTGGATATCCCGGAAAGCCAGGTATATATCTCGGCAATATATTACATAGCAAGCGGACATAATAAAATTAAAGATATAGCGCATCTTTTAAGGAAAACGAGGAAGGAAATTAACCCCTTGATTAATTACCTCCAGGAAGTAAACACGATTTCCCGAAGCGGTGATTTCCTCAAAATAAATGACAGAGTTTTCGCTTTCTGGATGAAATCTGTTTATCAGCAAAAAATAAATTCCCTTACCTTTGACGCAAAGGCGCAAAAGGCAAATTTCCTCAGCGAAATCGAAAGTGCGATAACTGAGTTCCTCAGAGAAGCACACAAGCCGGTAATCGAGAGGATGGGAGAATTACTGCGCATGTTTGACGACGAGGTCATCCAGATCGAAAGAAAAAGGCTGCGGCTTAATCATCTACGCGAAATCAGGCCGCTGGAATTCAATTTCACCAATATCAAACAGGGCCTGCTCGGCCGTTCAAACGAAAGCCTCTGGATAATGGCATTTAAGCCAGGGATGATCAGCGAAGACGATATCATCGGTTTCGCCAAAGAATGCCGGAAATACCGCCATAAGACACAAAGAAAAATCCTCATCTCCCAGGGCATTGATACCAACGCCCGGCTGAGGGCGATGGATGAAAAAATATTTACCTTAAACCTAGACGGCCTTAATGAAATTCTTGATCTTTTTTCAAAGCCGAGGATAGTGGTATAACGATGAAAATCGGAGTGATTTCGGATACTCATATACCGGAGAAAGCAAGGGCCATACCTCCTAAAATACTGGAAGGGCTTAAAGGCTCGGACATAATCATTCACGCCGGGGACCTTATAGATCTAAGCGTAATTGATCAGCTAAAAACAGTCTGCAACAACGTCAAGGCGGTATACGGAAACATGGACCCTCTCCAGGTAAGAAATTCCCTTCCGGAAAAAGAGATTATTCAGGCCGGCAGATATAAGATAGGCCTGATGCACGGCTACGGTGCTCCGATGAACCTCGTAGATCTCCTGTGCCGGCTTTTCAAAGATGATGCCGTGGACATTATAATCTTCGGGCATTCACATGCGCCTGAAAACAAAAAAATAGGAAAGATTCTTTTCTTTAATCCGGGAAGCGCAACCGATAAAGAATTTGCCCCCTACAATTCTTATGGCATAATAGAGATAAACGGCGGCATAAACGCCAGGATCGTGCGGATTTAAAATATGGATAAACTCTGGGCTCCCTGGAGAGCGAAATATATCCACAACTGCCGGAAGAAAGCAAAGAAATGCATTTTCTGCGCAGCTATAAAACGGCCCTCAAGCGAACTTTTTATCATCAGCACAAAATACTCAATCGCGCTCTTAAATATCTACCCTTATAATAACGGGCACATGCTGATTGCGCCGAAAAGGCACGTAAAAGATACCTCTGACTTAAAAGAAGAGGAGGGCCTTGACCTGTTTTCATGCCTAAACAAATCTAAGTCGCTGCTCGATAGAACGCTCCATCCGCATGGTTACAATATCGGGCTAAACCTAGGTAAAGCCG
This sequence comes from uncultured Planctomycetales bacterium, assembly GCA_964399915.1. Taxonomy (GTDB): domain Bacteria; phylum Omnitrophota; class Gorgyraeia; order Gygaellales; family Profunditerraquicolaceae; genus CAYNRN01. Next base: position 18,464 of record CAYNRN010000007.1, on the reverse strand, counting down.
CCGGCGCCGGGATTCCCGGGCATCTGCATATACACTTAGTCCCCCGGTGGAAATATGATACAAACTTCATGCCTGTAATTGCGGACACGAGGATCATTTCGCAATCACTTAAAGGATTACGGCAGAAATTTAAAAAATGTTCAACCAAAAAGAGATAAGAGAATCTGAAGACCGGCTGCTGGCCTGCTACGCGATGAAGAGCTATAAAAGCAGGGGGAGGACGCATAAAGAGGCAGAGCACCCCTACCGCTCTGTCTACCAAAGAGACAGAGACAGGATTATCCACTCTGCGGCTTTCCGCAGGCTTGAATATAAAACTCAGGTCTTTGTCAACCACGAAGGAGATTACTATAGGACTCGCCTGACGCATACCCTAGAAGTAGCGCAGATCGCCAGAACCATCGCTACGGCCTTGAGGCTGAACGCCGATCTGACTGAAGCGATTGCCCTGGCGCACGACTTAGGGCACACGCCCTTCGGCCACTCCGGAGAAGAAGCGCTGAACGAACTGATGTCAAAACACGGCGGGTTCAACCATAACCTTCAGGGGTTGCGCGTAGTGGACATCCTTGAAGAACGTTACCCGGATTTTCCCGGGCTTAACCTGACCTGGGAAGTAAGGGAGGGGATAGCAAAGCATACTTCGGCTTTTGACCGCTCGGGAAGGACCAAAGAATTTTCCCCCAACCAAATGCCCACCCTGGAAGCGCAGATCGTTGACATCGCCGACGAGATTGCCTATGATAATCACGACATCGACGACGGGCTTACCTCCGGGCTGATAGAAGAAAAAGAGCTGTCTAAAATCTTAATTTGGCGAAATATAAGCGAGCAAATCAATAAAAAATATGCTATAATAGGCAAGGATATCAGGAAATACATGGCAGTCAGGCACCTGATCAACCTTCAGGTGACTGACCTGATAGAAGAGACCGAAAAACGGATCAAACGCCTTAAACTTGGCTCTGCAGAAGAAGCGAGGAAGCACAAAGAGAAGATTGTAAATTTCAGCGCCGCTTTGCTTAAAATGCGCAAGCCCCTGCGGGCATTCCTTTCACAGAGGCTTTACCGGCATTATCGCGTAGTACGCATGAGCAATAAAGCAAAGCGGTTTATCAAGGAACTTTTTAGTTTCTATATGGATAATCCGGCTGCCCTACCGGCCGGGGTACAAAAAAATATAGCGCAGTCAGGAAAAAGAAGGACGGTCTGTGATTATATCGCCGGAATGACCGACAGGTACGCTTCAGATGAATACAAAAAACTCTTCTACCCCTACGAAAAAGTATAAGACGCTTGTTTCTGCGATCCACAGTATCTACAGGCTGGTAAATTCAACCTTTGAGGTAAAAAACCTGATTATCAGGCTGACTAAGCTGGTCGGTCAGATGTTTGACGTAGGGTACTGCCTGATCGTGCTGCTTGACCCCAGCAAGAACTATTCGATTTTCCGCTGCCAGATCATCGACGGCAAGAGAATTATTATCGATAAGAGGAAGCGCATTGTCGATATGATGGAGAAAAAAATAATCAAAAATATCAGTTCCGTAAAAAAGGCGAATCTCCTTGCGATGCCGCTGGTTTGCGAAGACATCATGGGTTTCATCGTGATAAAGGATAAAAAGGGGCGGCGTGTGTTTGATAAATTTGACGAGGATATGCTGGTGACGATAATAGAAGAGGCGGTAATCGGCATAAAGAACCTGCAGCTTTACGAAGAGCACCAGAAACTGCTTCTAGGCAGCGTAAAATCAATGGTCACCCTTCTGGATACGCGCATTCCTCAGGAATATACACATTCGCCGTATTTCAGCGGGCTTGTCGGGGCAATCGCGCATCAGATGAACTTAGACGAAAAACAAACTGAAAGCTTAAAATATGCCAGCCTGCTGCATGACGCCGGAAAGATCGATATACCTTTAAAGATCCTGACTAAAACCAGCAAGCTTACGCCGCATGAATACCGGATCATCAGGGATCACCCGGTCAGAGGGGCGAAAATCCTCAGGCACCTGCAGGTAATCAGGCCGGCAATTCCGATTATTATGCACCATCATGAAAAATATAACGGTACCGGTTACCCCTCAAAACTTAAAAAAGGCCAGATCCCCTTAGGGGCAAGGATCATGGCGGTAGCCGATGCCTTCGAAGCGATGGTCTACGGCAGGCCTTACCGGGAGCGCAAAGATATAGCATCGGCGATCAGAGAAATCAGAAGCAAAAGCGGTTCCCAATTCGACCCTAAGGTAGTGGAAGCATTTTTAAAAGCGGTGAAAAAGATAAACACAAAAAAATACTTGAAACTTAACGCGCAAAAGCAATAATATTAATTCATGAGCGAAAATAAAAACCACCATCAATTAGAGCTTTTTTCCCAAGAGCACGAGGAATTTGTCCCCTCTCAAAAAAATAATTTCGAATTTTCTTTCCTAAAGCGGGTGCGCGCTAACGAAAAGGCCCTTTTACTAATTTTTGCCTTTATCATCGCTGTAATCGCTTCATTCTCGGCGGGAGTGAATAAAGGAAAACAACTGTCTTTAATTCTTCCCCGGGAGGCGTCGCCGGAAAAAGCGAAAGCTGTTACCAGGATTAGAGAAGATTCGGCAATAATTAAAACTCCCGCACTTTCGAAAGATTCTATTAACGCCGCTATGCCGGAAATCAGCGGTTCCGCGGAAAGATTTACCGTACAATTAGCCAGTTATTCCTCTATTGCCGCAGCGCAAAAAGAGGCGGCGTTATTAAAGAAGAAGGGGTTTTTGCCATTAGTTATCACCAAAGGCAAATATATCATATTATGTGTAGGCAGCTTTAACCAACGCCAGCAGGCAAAAAGTCTGCTTGCTGAATTTACTAAAGAAAAACGCTACCAGGGTTGCTATGTAAGGAGGCTGTAAAATTATGTCGATACACCCATCATTAAATACTCCGGAAAAAGAGAAAAAACCAAGATCCGTACTTAAACGCACCGAACGCCTGCGTACTATGCTGGAAAAGGAACAGTGGAAAGAAGGCGACAAGGTATATGGTTTACCAAAGATTAAAACCGTTAGAATCAAGATTAAGAAGGAGAAGGCAGAAAAAGTAGAAACTACCGCCGAAGGCACTGCACCCGTTGCCGCTGAAGCAGTAAAAGAACAAACCCCGGGGAAGCAGGCACAAGCTAAACCGGCAGGTAAAGAGACTGCTGCTAAACAACAGGAAAAGAAGTAATGGTTTTATATTTCCTGATTTCCTTCCTTTTTCTCATGGCAGCGATGACCGTGCATGAATTTGCCCACGGTTGGGCGGCTAATAAACTGGGGGACCCCACAGCCAGGTATTCCGGCAGGCTCACCTTAAACCCGCTTGCGCATATCGACCCCATCTGGACGTTTCTTATGCCGCTTTTCCTTTTCATCAGCACAAACGGAAGATTCATATTCGGCGCGGCAAAACCCGTCCCGGTAAATTACGCGGCGCTGAAAAATCCTAAAAGGGATATTATCTGGGTAGGCGCCGCCGGCCCGGGCGCTAATCTTCTTTTTGCTTTTCTGCTCAGTTTGTCATTGCGTATTTTGCCTCAGGATTCTACTCCGGTTTTTATAGCTTCCAGACTGATAGTCATTAACGTGATACTTGCGGTATTTAACCTGATACCAATTCCTCCCTTAGACGGTTCGCGCATCGTCATCGGTCTGCTTCCCGCGCGGCTTGCCAGCCAATATGCCAGGATAGAACCATTCGGGTTCATGATCCTGATCGCCCTGCTCTGGATGGGCATTATTAATCTGCTAATCTGGCCGGCCACGGAAGCAATCTTAAGGTTGCTGGGGCTATGAAAGATATCCGCGTAAACATTAAAAAATACCCCTACCACATCATTATCGGCAGAAATACGATCAAATTTCTACCTGCCCTGCTAAAAAAATTGAGCATCGGTAAAGATGCCTGTATTATTACTAATCCCGCGATAAAAAAACGCTATGGCAGCTCCGTATCCCGCTTACTGCGCGCAGCCGGATTTTCCGATAAATTCATCGTAGTTGCTGACAGCGAAAAGAGCAAATCTTTAGCTTGTGCCTGGCGCGTAATCAGAAATCTGGCTGCATACGATAAAAATAAGCGGATATTTATTGTCGCCTTAGGGGGAGGGGTAATCGGAGACTTAAGCGGTTTTATCGCTTCTGTTTATAAGCGCGGCGTGGGATACATCCAGGTCCCCACCACATTACTGGCTCAAGTAGATTCCAGTATCGGAGGAAAAACAGCGGTAGATTTAAAAGAAGCTAAAAACCTGATCGGGGCCTTTTACCATCCGCGGCTGGTATTAAGCGATGTAAATTTCCTGAAAACCCTCCCTAAAAGGCAGATCAAGAGCGGCTTAGCAGAGGTAATAAAATACGGCTTGATAAAAGACAAACGCTTATTCTCTTTTATAGAAAACAGATACCGCGATATACTTTCCGCGGATACCGCCTCTCTTGAATATATCGTTGCCGCCTCTGCTGCAATAAAAGCTAAAATAGTCTCCCTTGACGAAAAAGAAGAAAAAGGCATCAGGACGCTCCTGAATTTCGGCCACACCATAGGCCATGCAATCGAAGCAGCAGGAGGCTACTTGAGATATAACCACGGTGAGGCAATTGCCTTGGGTATGGTTTTCGCCGCTGACTTAAGCCAGCGCCTGCGGCTACTTAATCAGCAGGCATTCAAACGCATAGTTGAGTTAATAAAAGACAGCGGCCTTCCGGTTTCAGCCAGGAATATCAGCCTGCAGAAAGTCTTAAACGCCCACTACCGGGATAAAAAATTCCGGGGAAAACGCAACCGCTTTGTGCTGATTAATGCCATCGGAGAGGCAAAGATTAAGGAAGGGATACCGCTTAAACTGATCAAGAAATCTCTGCAGAAAATTTTACTACCCGCCTACCTGCTGTAAGAAAGCTTAATAACTTCCCCCTCTGAATCTAATTCTACGGCTTCCTGACTGATGCTTTTTACGAGGGCGCCGTTTACAAGATCTCCTGCCTTAACCACCTGGTTATTTATCAGGGCATATCCTTCTTCGCCGGAGAAAAAGATACCGTTTAAAACAAAAGGGCGGCTTTCCGGAGCCGCAGGGGCAGGATTGTAATCCAGCACCGAAGAAGTCTGAAGCGGAGCTATTTTCTTTACCTCTTCGGGTGGCTTAGCCGCAAGAGATACTTCCGGATTTCGGGAGATCAAACCGGTAAATTTCCACCAAAAAGCCTTTGCCAGCATGATTCCGGAAACTACTACAAGCGCATATACAAGGAATATCCTGCGCCGGCTAACGGACTTCTCCGTTTTTACGGGGGCAATCAACTGGCCGGATCGTTCGACTTTTTTTAAAGCATCGTAAATTATACTCATACCCGCTCCAAGCGCGGACTTTGGCTCAATTCTTCAGTCGCCGTTTTGATTATATCGCTGTCGACAATATCGCTTTCCTTGACAAAAGCCGCCAGAAGCGCCCGGTCGCAAAGAATATTTATTAACCTAGGGGTCCCGGCAGAAAAATCACAGACAGATTTTATAGCTTCATCACTAAAACGTATCCGGCCCTGGGAACCTGCCACTTTAAGGCGGTGATGGATATAATTCTTTATTTCGTCATTATCTAAAGGCGAGATATGAAACTTCACCATAATCCTCTGCCGCAGCTGCCTTAATTCATAAAGCTCAAGCTTACTGTTGAGCTCGGGCTGGCCTACAAGCACAATTTGCATAAGTTTATCTTTTTCAGTCTCAAGATTAGAGAGGAGGCGGATCTGCTCAAGCTGGCGGGGCTTTAAATTCTGAGATTCGTCAATGATTAAAACGACATTATTGCCGGCCTGCGCCTGATTAAGAAGAAACTTATTGAATTCCCAGACGTAAGAAAGGCGCGTTCTTTCTTTCAACTCGAGGCCGAAATCTTTCATAATCGCTTCCAAAAGCTGGATTTCAGAAATATAGGGGTTAAGGATAAAGGCGGTTTTGGTGTCGGAGCCCAGATGTTCAAGGAAAAATCTGCAGAGAGTGGTCTTTCCCGTACCGATCTCTCCGGTCAGGACGATAATCCCTTTCCTCTGGGTGACTCCGTAGAGAAGATGAGAGAGCGCCTCCTGATGCTTTCTGCTGGAGAAAAAAAACGCCGGGTCAGAGGTAACGTTAAAGGGCCGTTCTTTGAGCTTGAAATATTGGCAGTACATGGAAAAATTATATCAAATACTAGAGAATAATGCAAATTAAAAAAAGCCCAAAAAGCTATTGACATTTTGAAAAAAAAACACTAAAATTAATGAATACAACCTATTAAATTTTAATGTGTTATAGCATTAAGGCGGTATTGTGGTTAAGAATGGGAAGCGAAATAAAGACGCAAAACAAAAAAGATTTATTAATACCCTGTTCCACGAATTCAAAATCCCCATCTCTGCCATAAGCGGTTATTGCAACCTCCTGGCAAGCGGAGACCTGGGAAAACTCTCCAAACCCCAGGACAAAGCAGTCCGTAAAATCCAGGACCTTTCCTTCTATACGACGGAGCTTATTAACAATATCACCTCTCTTTCCCGGCAGGGCGGCAGGCGCCGGTCGGAATACGAAAAAATCTGCCCCGTGGAAATCGTCAATAAAGCGCTGGACACGCTCTCCGGGCAGATCCGCTCAAAGAAATTAAATATACATTTTGACTGCGCGGAGAGGATAGCCCATTTCTGGGGCGCGCCTGTTGACATCCAGCAGATAATGCTTAATCTCCTCAGCAATGCCGTAAAATTTACCCATAAAGCAGGGCATATCCGTATCTCAATCGCAAGAAAAGCTAACCGGCTTATTTTCAGCGTAAAAGATACCGGCATAGGCATACCGAAAAATGCCATAAAGAAGATTTCCCGTTATTTCTACCGCGCTGATAACGCCGTGCGGGGATATGAGGGAAGCGGCATGGGGCTGGCAATAGTAAAAGAGCTGCTGCGGCGCAATAATAACGGAAAAATGATTATCCGCAGCAAGATAAACAAAGGCACAGAGGTAGTGATCATCCTCAAAGACAATTATGCCTATTAATATCAAGGAAATGTTCCTCAAGAAAATTTCTTATGGAGGCGAAACGCCAGCGCGCCCCGGGAACCAGGCGCTTACCGTCAGCGTCATTAACCAGAAGGGAGGCTGCGGAAAAACTACCACGGTAATCAACCTCTCTGCCTGCCTTGTGGAGCTTGGCAAAAAAGTCCTGGTTATAGATATAGACCCCCAGGCGCACGCCACCCTCGGGCTTGGCATTCAGCTTGACGGCTCAGCCAAAAGCCTTTACCACGTGCTGGTAAACCCGGAGGTGCCGATTTCTGTTTCGGTGAGGGAAACTTACCATGACTGCCTGCGCCTTATCCCGTCCCATTCCCTGCTTAGTTCCGCGCAAATAGACTTGATTGACATTATCGGCAGGGAAAACCTCCTGCGCCAGAAATTAAGCGCAATCAAGGGGGAATATGATTTTATCTTTATTGACTGCCCTCCCTCATTGAACCTGCTTACGCTAAACGCGCTTACCGCCTCAGACGGGCTCATCATCCCGATACAAACGCATTTTTATTCGCTTAACGGGATGAGCGAGCTGCTTAATACGGTAGAAATCGTCAAAAGGCGCCTGAACCCGAATTTGGAAATCCTGGGGGTCCTGCCTACGCTTTTTGATAAACGCACCCGCACTAACCACCAGATCCTCAAAGCGGTAAAAGAATATTTTAAAGGCAATATCCGGGTATTTGAAACAACGGTGCATAACTGCATATCGCTTGCCGAATCGCCTATCCACGGCAAGCCGATTATTAAGTTCCGCCGCAATTCGCGCGGCAGCGAAGATTACCGTAATCTGGCCAAAGAGGTTGCCGGCATTATAGAGGAGCGCAAAGCCATAAAATGACGCAAGATAATTCAGGCAAACAAATCCCGTGCGCCCACGATTTCCAGGATATGATGGCGTCTATCTTCAGGGCGTTTAAAGACGGCGCCGAAGGAGAGAACCCGGCTGAAGCAAACAGCCTTTTCGGTAAAACTGAAAATAAAACCGGGGAAAAACTGTTAAACAGGCTAATCCGCCGCGTCAATCCGGCTGTGTTACTCGCGAAAAAACCGAGCCTTTTTTCTACAGGGCTGGACATAGGCACAAGTTCAATCAAAAGCGTTATTATTTCTTATGAAAGCGCAAAGCCACAACTGGCATCCTTAGATTGCGAGGAGATCCCGCACGATGATTTTGAAAGCGCCGGCCGCCCGGAAATCATCAAGGAATGCCTGAAAAAAATGCTTTCCCGCCGCGCCATCAAGGGCGACCCGTTTGTTTCCATACCCCTGCCTAATCTCCTGGTGGAAACCCTCTACCTGCCGGTAATGCCTGCCAATGAGCTTGACAAGGCTATCCGCTGGGAGGCGAAAGAAAAACTCATGGTTGACGAAGAAAGCTCTATCATAGACTATATCTGCCTGGAAGAGATAAACGTCGCCCAGCAGGCGCAGAAAGAAATCCTCTTCTTCAGCACGCCGAAAAAGGAAATTATGGATAATTACCGGATGCTGTCGTCGTTCGGGGTGCGCCCCCAGGCAATCAGGCCCTCTTTCCTGGCTTCTTTCCAGGCCTTTGAAAATAAATCTGCCTGGGGAGCGGATGAAACAGTCGCTTTTCTTGATATCGGAGCCGGTTCTACCAAATTTTCCGTGATTGCGCGCGGGTATATCCGCTTTAACCGAATCATAGATTTCTCCGCCGACTCAATGACCAGGAGCATTTCCGATTATTGCCGGATATCCTACGAGGAAGCCGAGGCCAGCAAGCGCGAAATCGGAATGTCCAGAATGGCTCTTGAGGAAGACAGAAAAGACTCAAGCGTGGCAGCTGAGCCGCGCGTGCGCATTTCCCATGCCCTGGGCCTGCACTTAGACCAATTGATTACCGAGATACAGCATTCTTTCAATTACTATTCGCTTCAGGTTTCCCCGGTAGCGGTAAACAAGATTGACCGGATGATTATTACCGGAGGCGGCTCTTCGGTAAAAGGGCTCTGTGAGTTTTTCAGGAGCCGCCTGAATATCCCCGTGGAAATCCCTAATCCGTTTAATTACCTGAAATTAAAGGCGGGCGCCGCAAACCGGGCGGATTTCCTGAATACCGGGCCCAGGTTTGCCGCTGCCTTAGGCTTGGCGCAGAAATAAGGGAGAGGTTTAAGCGCGTGGAATCGGTCACCGAAATTACAAAAAAGATAAAAATCAGCAAGAATATAAACCTCCTTCCGCCGGAGCTGCGCTTCAGCCTGCTGAAGAGGCTCATACTTTACCAAGACTCTCACCCTCGGCAGTTCCTGTTGTATTCAAGCGCCGCTCTGCTTCTGGTGATCGCTTCGCTTTCCATAGGCCAGGCGGCGGCTACCAGGAAATATATCAGGAAAACCGCGCAAATGCAGGATGAGCTTTATAAACTTCAGGCAAAAAGCAAAGAGCTGGCGGGGATTAAGGCGCAGATTGACCAGGAAAAAGAAAACCTTAATTTCCGCATACTCCTGCTTAATAAACGGCTTGCCTTTTTAAACGCCCAGTATAATTACGGTCATAACTGGGTAAATCTCCTGAGCGAGCTTAAGAGAATCAAGCCTGAAGGAACGTGGCTGATCGGCCTAAAAACCGAAGACTATTACCTTAAGATAAACGGCGGCGCGCTGAGCGAAGCGCTTGTCAGCGAACTAATGGCGGACTTGCGTAAATCCCCGCTTTTCAGCAATGTAAGCTTTAATTACGCCCAAAAATCAAAAATAGGGAAAACCCCGGTAGTCATCTTTGAGGTTACCACAAACTACATTATTGACGAAAGGCAGGCTCAAAATAAATCTCCGAAACCATAAGCCGGCCCCCTATACCATAAGAGAAGATGAAGCTGAAAAAAGGTTTCCTGAAGTTTGACGCGCGCAGCAGGCTGCTCTTGACGGTAATGATTTTTCTCTTGCTGCTTACTTTCTATTACCGCAAGGCCTACGCTCCGCGCGCTAAAGCGCTTAAAGAGACCAGGGAGCGTTACGTGTCGCTGCAGCAGGAATATTTGCGCCTTGAAAAAGAAATCCCGCTTATTGAGGCGGAGCGGATAAAGCTGGACAGCCTCAAAGATGAATACGAGCGCCTTTTTGCCAGAGTCATGGAAGAGGAAAAGAACCTACCTAAGAACATCAATATCCCGGACATCCTGAAATTCCTGGTAAAGAACAAGGATAAATTCAACTTACAGATAGTAAATATCGCTTCGCGCAAAGATAAGGCAACCGCCCTGCCGCTCTACACGCCTCCGGCAGAAACCAAACAAAAATCCATCTCCTATTACAGCGTCCTGCCTATTGAAATGGAATTTTACGCCTCTTTTGACGACTTAATCCGTTTCATATCCTATATAGAGGAAAAGCTTCCTTACCAGAGAGTGGGCGGACTGCAGATAAATATGCAGAAGACCCAAGAAGGCCAGCCGCAGGTTTTTTTAACGGTTATTTCTATCATGGGCATCGCTGAACAGGGCGAAGAAGAATATGACGAATTCAGGGCGGCGATAGATAAGGTTGACCGCATAAACGCTTCTCTTGACCCTTTCCACGCAAAGGAAAGGCCGCGCCAGCAGGAGCGCCTGGCAGGTTTCACTTTAAGCGGAATCATCAGAAAAAAAGGCGAGCCGTACGCGATTATCAACGGCTCAACTTATAAGATAGGGGAGAAAGTGCAGGGAAAAAAAATCATCAATATATCCAAAGATACAGTGCTCCTTGAGGAAGAAGATAAGGTCTATCTCCTTGAGATGGGCGGCAGCTAAAAAAAGGGCACAGGAGGAAAGGTGAGAAAATTTATAATAATTCCGGGTATTTTCCTGTTTGTCGTTTTAAGCGGAATGCTTCTTTTTAACGCGCAGGCGCAGGAAGCCCGCGGATGGCTATCCGAAGATTTTGAGATACCCGAAGACCCGATGACACCGCAGGCAAATGCCCCGGGGGACGAAGAGCAGGGCGTTGCGCAAACGCAGGCAAAGGGGCCCTCTGAAACACTGGAAATCATTGCGCAAGATACGCGGACTCTTCCGTTGACCGCCGAAGAGGCGCAAAATAATCTCAACCAGATAATCTCGGTTAATTTCAAGGATATGGACTTAAAGCAGGCCCTCTCTACGCTGGCTGAAACTTACAACCTGAACATCCTTGCCGGCGAAGACGTCAAAGGCGCGATTACCATCAATTTCACCGATGTCCCCTTAAAAGACGTATTAAGCCAGATGCTTAAATTAAAGAACTTTACCTATATCTTTGAAGGCAACATCATCAAGGTAATCAACGCCGAAGAAGCTATTGAGACCCGTGCGCTCTCCATTAACCATATTGACCTTACGCTTGCCGCGGAGGTAATCACTCCGAAGCTTACTGAAAAAGGCGCGATAAAAATGAATACCGCCACCAACCAGCTCATCGTCACCGACGTCATCACCAAGCTGGATAATATTGGAAAAATAATCGAAGAAATTGATGTGCCGCCTGCGCAGGTGCATATAGAGTCCAAGCTCATTGACATTACGCATACCGACCTCAATAACCTGGGAGTTACCTGGGAAGGGGAATCGCTGGGGGTAAAAGTTCCTTTTGGGCCAAAGCCGCGCCCCAAGCTGGACTCTTTAGATTATACTAACGCGGGCACATCCTCAACTTTAAGCGGCAGCCAGCTTGTCCTCGGTTTTGTGCGCCAAGAAGCGCAGGTTACCGCCACAATTGACGCCTTGATTAAACACCAGAAGGCGAGGGTAATTGCCAACCCCTCAATCACGACTTTAAATAACATTGAAGCCAGGATCACCATCGGAGAAAAATACCCCATCCGCGAACAAACCCAGACCACTACCGGCACCCTTGAAACTACGCGCTTTGTGGACGTCGGCACTACCTTAAAGGTCACCCCTAAGATTAATAACGACGGGACAATCCAGCTGACCATACATCCCGAGGTCAGCTCGGTAAGCTCTACCCTTGACGCCGGCCCCAGGATTACCACGCGCGAAGCCGACACCACGGTAATAGTAAAAGACGGCGATACCGTGGTTATCGCCGGCCTCCTGCTGGTAGAAGACGACATGAACAAAAGCCGTATCCCGTTTTTAGGGGACATACCGGTATTCGGCCTGCTTTTTCGCAGCCAGGATAAGGATAAACAGCAAAAAGAGCTGGTTATCTTTATGACCCCGCGCATCCTAAACCGGGCAAGCAATAAATCATATGCCGAGGCGCTTAAGATACCTTCGGAAACCGATTTGGTGGCGCAGAGGCTAAGCGCTACCGAACTCTTCACTAAAGCCGAAGACCTGGAAAAAGGGGAGAGCCTCCAGACAAAGGTCTTCCCGGTTGAGCTGCGCCTTAATGAAGCCGCGAAAAATTACGAGCGGATTTTCATACTGTATCCGGACAACTATTTTGCTGAAATCGGCCTTTACCGCGCGGGGCTAATCTACGAGCGGCTCAAGGATTACCCTGCCGCGCTTTCCGTCTACCAGAAACTGGTGGAAGTCAGGCCTGACGGCTCGTATGAAAAATATTGCCGCAAAAGGATAAAGAAACTCTTTGAGCGCGTAAACAAAACTCAAAAGGCAAATTAAATGGCCCTCAAAAAACTATACCAATACAGCGCGCGCGACCGCTCCGGCATCCCGGTAAGCGGCCGGGTGGAAGCGGAAAACACCAAAACCGTTTCCCAGAGCCTTAAGGAGCTGGGGTATATCGTAGTTTCCATCAGGGAAGAAAAAGGCGCCAGATTAAAATTTTTTGAAGGCCTGAAGAACCGTTTCCTTAACGCCGGTTCAGGCGATGTTTTGCTTTTCCTGCGCCAGGCGTCGGCAATGATTAACGCCGGGCTTCCTTTGCTGGCTGCCTTAAGCAACATCATTGAGCAGACCAGAAACCCGCATTTTAAAAAAATACTTATCAATATCGCCGCCGACATCAGGGGAGGAAAGAGCCTCTCCGAAGCCCTGTCGCATTACCCGCGGCTCTTCGCGGCTTTTCAGGTAAACATGGTCAAGGCCGGGGAAACCGGAGGCATGCTCGGCGAAGTCCTTGAGCGGCTTTCCGTAATCGGCTACGAAGAGCAGGAGCTCAAGGCCAGGGTACGCAGCGCGCTCGCCTATCCGATACTGCTGGTCTCGCTTTCCCTGGTAATAGTCGCCGCCTTGCTTACTTTTGTCCTGCCTAAATTTATCGCCATCTTTGAGGAATCCAACGTTGCCCTGCCCCTTAGCACGCGCGCCCTGCTGTTAATCAGCGGCATCCTGCGCAGCTACTGGTACCTGCCGCTGGGGGGAGCAATTGCCCTGTTTTTCTTTATACGCAAAAGGTTAAAAAGCGAAAAAGGCCGCTATTATATCCATAAAAAAGTGCTTTCTTTGCCGGTTTTCGGGAGGATTATCCTGATTATCTCTATGAGCCGTTTCTGCAAAATTATGGGGGCGCTGACAAAAAGCGGCATCACGCTTTTAAACGCGCTTGCCGTTTCCGAAGGCCTGCTTTCCAACGAGGTCCTTTCCCGGGCAATAGCGCATATCAGGCAAGCGGTTTCCGGGGGCGCCACGCTGGCAGACTCAATGAGGGTAAGCGGTGTTTTCCCTCCGATGATGGTGCAGATGGTTTCTGTCGGTGAAAATACCGGCAAGCTTGACGAGATGTTCCTTGAGGTAGGCGATTTCTACGATAAGGAGTCCAGCATCGCCATACGCACGATTACCACTCTGATTGAGCCGGTGCTCCTGCTGTTTATGGGCCTTATCGTCGGCTTCATCGCGCTGTCGGTATTGTTGCCGATATTTAACCTGGTGAAGGTATTGAAACATTAAGGAAGATAGAAAAGGTTACGGAGGTTAGGGAATGTTAAGGAAGGTTAGAGAAGGTTACCAGATGGATGAGGCACATAGATGCAACCTTCCCTAACCTTAATTAACCTTCCTTAACTTTAAGTAACCTAATTAAGGCTAGGAGGTTTCTTATGCCCGCACGCAAAGCTTTTACCATGATTGAACTTCTGATAGTAATCAGTATCATCGCGATACTCGCCGTCGCGATTGTGCCGAACTTTATCGGCTTTGACAAGGAAGCAAAGGTTTCGGCTACCAAAAGCAATTTAGACACCCTGCGCAGCAGGATAACGCTCTTTCGCGCCAAAGAGGGGAGGTATCCCGCTGACTTAGGCGAACTGCTTACCATGACATACTTAGACGCCGGGGTAAGCAAGCCTTACCTTAATAAGATCCCCGCCGAGATGATTTCCAGCAAATCCGGGAATTCAACGTATTGCGCCCAGTATTCTACCGAGCCGCTTTCCGGAAGAGGCGGCTGGGCTTATTTGGTTGACCGGGCGGAAGTAGCGGTAAATATCACTTCCCCGCTGGAAAATTCGTGGGGAGAATACGCCGGGCAGGTGCCTAAAGACTGGTAAAATGAATACCTGCGGCAATAAGCGCGGTTTTGCTTTGGTAACAATCATGATTCTTTTGTTTTTCTTTACGGCGCTGGGAGCTTCTTTAATGGCATTAGTCTACTCCCGCCTGAATTCAGCCGTTCTGGAGGAAGACCGGCTTAAAGCGGAATACTTGGCAGAGGCAGGAATGAGCCTGGCGCTCTTTGAAATGGCAACCGGCATTGACAGCGACAATAATGGCATCGGCAACATCGGCGTTTCCTACCTCGGCGACGGCGCGTTCATGGTCCAGCATGACGCAAAAGGCACCAGTCTCCTTTCAATAGGCGCAGTCCATGACGTTAAAAGGGTAACCTTTATAAAATATGCCCAATGAAAAACCGGCGCGCGCGGAAAAACGGGATAAGTTTCGTAGAGGTATTAATTGCCCTGGTAGTGCTTGCGGTTTGCATCATCCCTTTGATGCGGATGTATACCGCGGCAATGTCAAATTCGGACTATATTGACGACTTGCTCACCAGCGTAGACCTGGCAAGGGAAGAGGCGGAGAAAGTAAAAAACCTTGCCTTAAGCAAGGAGCAGATAAAAAAACTCGGCAATGTCTTAAGCCCGCCGATATATTTGAACAAAAAAGTCTGGCGCACGGCAAGGGCAATAAACCCGGATAAAGACCCCCTGGAAATATACATTTACGTATTTCAGGGAGACGATTTGAAACATCCGTTTATTTCGCTGGCTACGGTCGTAGATAAATAGTGGATAGAAAAGGCTTTACCCTTATAGAAATAGTATTAAGCATCAGTATTGTCGCGGTCTTAGGCGGGGTGGTGGCGCTTTTGTCAAATTCCATTATTGAAAGCTGGCGCTATACCCAGAACCGGCTCCAGCTGCAAAAGGCGTCAAGCGAAATTATGAACGAGCTTATTCAGGGAAGTTTTGAGGCAACCGGCATCCGCGACGCCACGGACTTTATCTCCTGCGGCGCAGAAAGCATAAGCTTCCTACCTTTGTGGGTAGACGAAACCCACAAACCCGACCCAGTCGGCAATAAAGAACAAAAATTCACCCTCAACCGCCATTTTAAAGCCGGCTCCTCGGTGCCGCTTGCCCAGGTTAAAGCCCCGGGCAGCGCCGATTGGCAGACCGTCCAGGTAAAATTTACCTACGGAGAAAAAAACGAAGCCGGATTTTTTGACGACGTAGCACAGGTGCTTGACCCCATTCCCCGCGGCGCAAAACTCAAATTCACCTTTACCCCTGACCCGGCGGCGGACATAAATACCCAGAAAAGCTTTGTCTGGAACAAAGAAAGCAGGCGTATTTATTTCTCCTATAAAGGAGAGACTAAAGACCTCATCAGGACGATGCCGGATGTAAAAGCGGAAAGCTTGCGTTTTCTTTATTATGACAACCTTAACCAGCTGATTATGCCGGGCGCAAACAACCTCTTAAGCGGCGAGCAGATAAAGCGGGTCACCGGCGTAAAGGTTTACCTGCTTCTGGTAAAAGAGGGCGAATGGCGGGAGTCAACTTCCTATACCGGAGTGCGCAATATCCAGTCTACCGGGGTTTCGGTCATTGAGGGGTCAATCATACCTGTGCCGGCAAGCACGCGCATCAAGGCGTTCTCAATGGGTAATTTCTTCGGCAGAAAAAGGGACGGCATCATCCGCCTGGTCATCCGGCCCAAAGACACAAAGGAGTGGGCATTGCAACTGAAGGTTTCTTCGGACAAAACAAACCCCGAGCGGATGAAAGTGGAAAAATTCCAGATTGAATCGCCGCCGGGCAGGCTTCTGGCTTCCGGATTCGTTGAGCAGAGTTTCATGCTGTCTGAATTCGTTAACCTGCTGGTGCTTGACCGCACCGGGCTCTATGATTACGACGATGATGACGGGGTAAAGGATTTTTATATCTCAACTGAAGAGCCGGCGTTCCTTGAAGTGGAACGCCTTGATTTTGACGGAGCGTCATTATTCGTGAGGCCGTGATGAAAGGAGAGGTTATGATGAAGAAATCCGCAGCAATCGCCGTTATAGTCATATTATTATTTTCTTCCACAGCTCGGGCAGACGACGCCCTGCGTAAATTAGGCAGGGGCATTGCCAACGTAACCACCTGTTTTATTGAAATACCTTACCAGATTACCAAGTCCACCCAGGAAGACGGCGGGACTGCCGGGGCAACCGTAGGGGTAATCAAAGGCCTCTTCTGCACGGTCGGCAGGTGCCTGGCAGGCATCTACGACGTCATCACATTCCCCATCCCCGTGCCAAAAGGGTATAAGCCGATAATTGACCCGGAATTCGTCGCCCAGGAAAGAGAAGACGCTTATAATGCAATGGATTAAATAAGCATGGAGATTGCTTCTGTTTCCGCAAGTTTGGAAGATAAAGAGCTCATCCGCAGGGTAAAATCAGGGGATAAGCGCGCTTACGAATCCTTAATAGATAAATTGTGCCCGCGGCTTTACGCTTACCTATTCAGGATGCTGGGCAGCCACGAAGACGCGGAAGACATCCTGCAGGAAGCCCTGGAATCGGCCTACCTGCATATCCACCAGTTTAAAGGCCGCTCGCAGTTTTCCACCTGGCTCTACCGCATTGCCATAAATAACGCCTGCAGGGCGCTCAAAAAAAGAAAACTCGGCATCTTCAGCAGGAGAGTAGCTTTAAAAGAAGAGCATATCGGAGAAGGCGAAGGGGCGGCGGCCGGCGCGGAAATCGCAAGCGCCATACCCGGCCCCTCTGAGCAGGCGGCTGAAGACGAAGAAAAGGAAAAGGTGCGGTTTTGCATCGCGCGCCTCCCCAAAAAATTGGCGGAGGCGATTACCTTGCGAGAGCTGGAAGGCCTTACCTATGATGAAATATCCGCCCGCCTGAATATCGCCCGCGGCACGGTGATGTCGCGGCTTAACCGCGCGCGCCTGAAACTGGCAAGGCATTTAAAAAAACTCGGCTTAGGCTAAATATGCGGCAAAAAAATTATGTGCTGGTAATTGAAGACGACGAAAAAGACGAGGCAATGATTACGGAGTGCCTGAAAAAAGAGGGATGGGAATTTATCGTTGCCAAAAACGGAACGGATGCCCTGCGCCTGGCGCAGGAAAATACCCCCGGCCTGATTATCCTTGACCTGATGCTTCCGGGCGTAAACGGCTTCAAGCTCGCCCAGATTTTCAAGGCTGATATGGCGCTTAAGGAAACGCCGATTATTGTGCTCTCGGTCCTGAATACTACCGATAAATCGGCGCTGATAAAGCGCCTGGGAGTTGAAGAGCAGCTGGCAAAACCGGTGGATATACAGATACTGGCGCAAACAGCCGGGAAATACTTAGGGAAAGGCGTTTAGAAATGCGCTGTAAAACTGCGCGCAGGATCCTGGGCGCTTACTTAGACAACGAAATCATAGACGGAAGCGAAAATGAAATTACAAAGCATATCGCCCTCTGCCCGCGCTGCCGGCACCTGCGCGAAGAGCTTCTTTTTGCCCGGCCGTACCTGCGTAAATTAAGGCCTGTCCCGGCGCAGGAATTCAGCCCTGATTTGGAAAAAATATTTTCTTCCGGCCTAGGCGCTCCGCGCGCCACCAAACCCATCCTGATAACAGCAGCGCTTATCGCGGCAGTCTCGCTTATCTGGCTGTTCAGGCAAATGCCCAAGCCGGTATTTACCTCCCGCCCTCCTGTCAGCGCCGCGGAAGAAAATTTCCTCAAGCGTTTAGACGCTGATTCGGCAAAACGCGTCCCCGCGCTTAAAACAGGGCAGTGGTTTAATGTGGATACCGCCCATCCGGCTTTGATTAACGCGGGCATGGCTTCCTGGGTTTGCGTTGAAGGGGCGGCGGCGCTTTTAAACAACGGCTCAACCCTGAAAATCAACCTTATTCGCGGCAAGATTTATTCCATCACACCCGGCTCCGGCGCTATGGATGTTTTGGTAAACGCCGCCGGATTTACCATTTCTACGCCGCATACGGAATTTTACCTCTGGACAGACGGCATAAAG
>CAYNRN010000006.1:0-39146 GCA_964399915.1 uncultured Planctomycetales bacterium | reverse complement strand
TCATAATCACTTGGTCGGAGGTTCAAATCCTCCCGGGCCCATGCGGTCCGGGGTTCTCCGATAAGAGCTTTTACGCACGGCCGGGATCCCGCCCGCTAAGTTAATTAGCGTGGCGGGGAAATCCCTGCGGGCTCAGTGTTAGCAGTAGTAAGTGAGGGCGCATAGCTCAGTTGGTTAGAGCGCTACACTCACATTGTAGAGGTCATAGGTTCAAGTCCTATTGCGCCCATTTGATACTAATCCAGAGAGGGGAAGAGAGTGGATCTTAAAGCTCAAATTTCAAGCCTTGCGGAATTACAAAAGATTGATACGGAGATTTATGCCCTGAAAGCGGAAAAGGCGCTCAAGCCCCAGGAGGTCAAGGCCCTGGAAGCCGAGTTTGAAGGTAAAAAACAGAAGCTCGCCGAACAGGAAAAGTCAGCCCAGGATTTGCTCAAGCAGAGGAAAGATAAAGAGCTGGAACTGGCCACAAAGGAAGAAGGGGTTAAGAAGCTGCAGGGCCAGTTGTATTCCCTGAAGACCAATAAAGAATACCAGGCAATGCTGCAGCAGATCCAGGATGCGAAGGCGGATGCGTCGTTAGTTGAAGACAGGATACTTGAGCTTCTCGAACAGTCTGAAAAATCAAAGCAGGATGCCGAAAAAGAGAAGGAAAAACTAAAAACCGAGGAGCAGCATTTTAACGCGCAGAAAAAAGAAATTGAGGTTAAAGTAAAGCAAATAGATGAGCGCCTGGCGCAGCTGGATGCGGAACGTGCAAGAGCAGTCCCAAACATAGAGCTAAAGATTCTCAGGCAGTATGAGAGGATCCTTGTTAACCGGGATGGCATGGCTATAGCGGCGGTTAAGGATAATGCCTGCCGAGGTTGCAATATGTCGGTTCCTCCCCAGGTAATCAATCTGATCAAGATGTATGAGCGGATAATCACCTGCGAAGTATGCAACAGGATACTTTATATGCCTGATGAAGTCGTTTGAGATTTATATTGACGGCGCCTCAAAGGGGAATCCCGGGCCAAGCGGCGTAGGGGTAGTCATCTGTCGCAACGGAGAAATGATAAAGAATTTATCAAGCTATATAGGCAATGCTACTAATAACGTCGCTGAATATACGGCCTTAATCTATGCACTTGAAGAATCGCTGGTGTTGAAAGCCGACGAGATTAAGGTCAAAACCGACAGCGAACTTTTATACCGGCAGTTAAAAAAAATATACAAGATTAGAGACCCCGGCATAAGAGGTTTATATGAACGGGTAAGCCGGCTCTCGGGAGCCTTTAAAAGCTTTGAGGTTGTTCATATCAGGCGCGAGGATAATAAGGGCGCTGACCGGTTAGCGACTAAAGCGGTAAGGGAAGCACTGGTAAGGAGAGTTCTTAGATAAGAATGGCGCAGGCAGGACGCGGCCGCTCCGGCGTATCGCCGGAGAGGAAAGTCCGGGCTCCGCAGAGCAGCGTAATGGGTAATGCCCATCTCCGCCACAATCCGTGGCGGACGGATTAGAGCCACAGAGACGAGCCCGTCGCAAGGCGGGGGTGAAACGGGGCAATCTCTACGCGGAGCAAGGCCCAATAGGAGATGAATCGTGCCTGCTCGGCGCGTCAGCAATCTCGGGTCGGCTGCTTGAAATTCGGCGGCAACGCCGCGTTTTAGAGAAATGGCCGCTAAGAATTGTGGATAATCACAATTGACACAGGACCCGGCTTATTCTGCCTGCGCATATTAATTACTTTAAGGAGGATGTTGGCATGTCTGGACATTCAAAATGGAAAACGAATAAATCAAGAAAAACCGCGGCGGACGCAAAGAGGGGAGCAGCTTTTACGAAAATTATCAAAGAGATCACTGCTGCAGCCCGTGAAGGGGGCGGCAACCCCGACACTAATTCCAAATTGCGCTCTGCTATTGCCAGGGCGAAAGAGTTCAATATGCCCTCGGATAACGTAAAGACCGCAGTCAAGCGCGGGACCGGTGAGCTGCCCGGGATTATATATGAAACCGTACTCTATGAGGCCTATGGCCCTGCAGGGGTAGCGATTCTGATTGAGGCGCTTACCGACAATAAGAACCGCACCACCGCCGAACTGCGCAACATTATGTCAAAGAAAGGCGGGAATATGGCAGGCGCAGGTTCAGTCAGCTGGATGTTTTCCAAGAAAGGCTATTTCCTGATAGAAAAGAGCCAGCTAAAGGAAGATGAATTAATGTCTATCGCCCTGGAGGCGGGTGCCGAAGATTTTAAATCAGATGATAAGAATTATGAGATTACCTGCGCGCCCGCTGATTTTGAAAATGTCAAACAGGCATTGGAATCAAAGGGCATTAAATCCCAGGACGCCGAAATCACGATGATCCCTTCTTCAACGATCAAGGTCAGCGGAGGGGACGCTAAGCAGGTCCTGGCGCTGGTTGAGGCCATGGAAGAGCACGATGACGTGCAGCAGGTTTATGCTAATTTTGATATCCCGGATGAGATTTTAGAGCAGGCTTCTTCGGAATAAGATAAATGAGGATACTGGGAATAGACCCGGCTTTGGCTGTCACCGGCTACGGAGTGATTGATTTTAATCCAAACGGAGTTTCGGTAGTGGAGGCGGGGATCATTAAAACTGCAGCTAAACAGCGCCAGAGCCAGCGGCTGGAGAAGATTTTTTCTGAGATCGAAAAGTTAATCCGGGATACAAATCCCGATTGTATGGTAGTAGAAAAGATTTATGCCCACTATAGGCATCCCACGACGGCCTATATTCTGGGAGAAGCCAGGGGCGTGGTATGTCTGGCTGCGGCAAAAAGAAATTTGCCGCTTATGGAGTATTCGGCGACACGGATCAAAAAAGCTATTGTCGGCTCGGGGCTTGCCCCGAAATACCAGGTGCAGAGGATGGTCGCGCGGATGCTCGGGCTTAAAGAGATTCCGGCTTACGCCGATGTAACCGACGCGCTGGCGCTGGCAATCGCTCATGGCCAGATCAGCAGAGTGAGGGTATCAAGTTAAGATGATCGCAAGGATTAGCGGCAGGATTCTGGAGAAAGGGGCAAATTACCTTTTAGTCGATGTCTCCGGCATTGCTTACGAAATATTGATTGCCCCGGCAGTAATGCAGCGTATTGAAGATAATCCGGAAGCGGATCAGAAAGTAACCCTGATCACTTACCATTATTACCAGATTGAGCCGTCTAAGAGCACCCCGGTATTAATCGGATTTTTGAGCGAAATAGAAAAAGAATTTTTCCAGACATTCATTACTGTTTCCGGAATCGGCCCGCGCGCGGCGCTTAAAGCATTAAGCCAGCCGATATCATTGATTGCCCGCGCTATTGACGAGGGGGACATGAATTTTCTGCGTTCTTTGCCTGGGATCGGGCAGCAGAGGGCGAGAGAGATCATAGCCAAACTCCAGAATAAAGTAGGAAAATTCGCCCTGATTAAAGATTCTCCTCAGCCGCACCATCAGGAGAAGGCGGGGATAGAGGAGGAGGCAATGGCGGTATTGATGCAGCTGGAGTATAAGAAAGCCGAAGCCGCAAACATGATTAAAAAAGCCCTTGAGAGGGATCCTCAGATTGAAACAACAGAAGGGCTGCTCAACGCAGTTTATAAACAGAGAAAGGCATAACAGCTATTATGTCAGAAAATAACGCCAAATCAGTTATAGAAGCGATATTGTTTTCCAGCGAAAAGCCCATCCTCCTGGAGCAGCTGAAAAAAGCCTTGGAAGGGTATGATAATAACCAGATCAGGCTGATTATCGAGGAGTTAGCGGCGGATTATAAAAGGGATAACCGGGGTATCAGGATAGTTGAGATTGCCGGCGGTTTTCAGATGGTAACCTCAGCTGATTTTTCCCCGTTTTTAAAGAAATTTTATAAGGTGCGCCGCCTGGAACGGCTTTCCCGTCAGGCGCTTGAGACGCTGGCGATTATCGCTTATAAACAGCCGCTGACAAAATCGGAAATCGAGCTGTTAAGGAATGTTAATGCCGACGGGGTGATGGCAAGCCTTCTTGAAAAGAATTTGATACGTATCTGCGGCAGAAAAAAAGTCCCGGGGAGGCCGTTTGTTTACGGGACAACCAGGCATTTCCTCGAACATTTCGGGCTCAAGTCCCTGGATGAATTACCGAAAATGGAAGATTTTTCCCAGATGGCCGTTTCAAAAGATACGCGGATAGAAGAGATGACCGAAAGAGAAGAACCACCGGAGGAAAAAGATGACGCTGAAAAAATTACGCAGCAAAATTGACGCTTTAGACAAAAAAATCGTCGCTCTTTTGAATTTACGCGCCAAGGTGACTCTTGGCATAGCCGAAATAAAGCGTAGAACAGGCAAGAGCATTTATGCCCCGGAACGGGAAAGGCAGGTCCTGCAGAGGGCGGCCTTGCTTAACAAGGGGCCGCTTAACAACGGCTCTCTGGAGGCTATCTACCGTGAGATTATGTCTTCTAGCCTTGTGCTTGAGAAACGCCTGAAAATCGCTTATCTAGGGCCTAAGGCGAGCTTTACCCATCTGGCTGCCTTGAAAAGATTCGGCTCACAGATGGAATATGTACCCATGGAGAATATCTCAGATATCTTTCTTGAGGTGGAAAGGGATTCCGTTGACTACGGGGTGGTTCCGGTAGAGAATTCCATTGAAGGGGCGGTGAGCCATACCCTGGATATGTTTGTTGATGCCGACCTTAAGATCTGCGCCCAGATCATCCTTGATGTTTCCCATAATCTTTTAGCTAAATGCCGGATAAAGAACATCAAACGCGTATATTCTAACCCTCAGGTTTTCGGGCAGTGCCGGATTTGGCTTCAGGAGAACCTTCCGGGAGTGGAAAGAATTGAAGTTTCAAGTACGACGCGTGCCGCGCAGATCGCCGCCGCCGAGAAAACAAGCGCCTGTATCGCTTCTCGGCTCGCGGCCAAGGTATATAAATTAAAGGTGCTTGCTGGCGGTATTGAAGATTCGCCTCATAACGCCACAAGGTTTATGGTTATCGGAAATAACGATGTCCCGCCTACGGGAAAAGATAAGACATCGGTGATGTTTTCCGTAAAAGACAAGGTAGGTGCATTGCATGATATGCTTGTGCCTTTTAAGAAGTATGGCATTAATCTTACCAAGATTGAGTCAAGGCCATCAAAGAAGAAGGCCTGGGATTACTATTTCTATCTTGATTTAGAGGGCCATCGCGATAATCCCAGAGTGAAAAAAGCCCTTAGTGAACTTGAGAGTAAATGTAACTTTTTGAAGATCTTAGGGTCTTATCCGACGGGAGAATAAATGAGTCTGATTAGGAAAGATATCCAGGGAATCACCCCTTATGTGCCAGGCAGGCCGATCGATGAGGTAAAGAGGCAGCTGGGCTTAAAAGAGGTGATAAAGTTGGCCTCTAACGAGAATCCTTTCGGGCCTTCGCCTAAGGCGCTGGCTGCAATCAGGAAGAATCTATCTACGCTTAACCGTTATCCAGACAGCCACGGCTTTTATTTGAAGAAGAAGCTGGCGCGGTCGCTTGGCGTTCAGGCGGGGAACATCGTTTTAGGGAACGGCTCAGACGAATTGATAGATATTATTATTAAGGCTTTTGTCGAACCGGAAGGAAAAATTCTGACTGCCGATATTACGTTTTTGGAGTATAAGATAATCTCGGCGGTAAACGGCAGGCGTATCGTAACCGTGCCGCTTAAATATTTTAAATATGACTTAGACGGGATAAAGAGGAAGATTGACCGCGAGACCAGGGTGGTCTTTATTTCTAATCCTAATAATCCAACCGGGACATATGTTACGAAGTTAGAGGTAGAGGAGTTCCTAAAAAGCATACCTGAGGATGTGCTGGTTGTTATTGATGAGGCCTACGATACCTTTATTGACGTAAATGATTTTCCAAACAGCCTCAATTATATCGGTCAGTATAATGTTGTTCTCTTGAAGACTTTTTCCAAGGCCTATGGATTGGCGGGTTTGAGGGTAGGTTATGCTGTCGCCAGGCCTGAGTTTGCCTCCATAATGGAGACGGTGCGGCAGCCTTTTAACGTGAATTCCCTCGCCCAGATAGCGGCAATTGCTGCCTTAGATGATAAAAAATTCCTGAAAAAAACCAGAAAGTCTATCCTTGAGGGGAAGGACTTTCTTTACCGCGTTTTAAAAGAGATGGGCATCCCTTTCGTCCCCAGTACCGCTAATTTTATCCTGATTGACGCAGGCAGGGATTGCCTGTCGCTTTCTAAAGAGATGCTTAAGTCAGGGGTGATTGTAAGGGATATGAAGCAGTACGGATTGGATAATTTTGTCAGGTTGAGTATCGGCACAAAGAAAGAAAATGAAGAATTCGTAAAAGTTTTTAAAAAGATAATGGGCAGCAGGTAGATAGCCCGGGGAGAGAGAAATGATAATTGTTTTAAGGCCGGATGCAACAGAAGGGCAGATAAACCATATTATCGAGAAGGTGCAGAAGCTGGGTTTAACCCCTCACGTCTCAAAGGGAGTGGAGCGTACGATTATCGGCGTGATCGGCCCGGAAGACGTGCTGCGGGTTACTCCGCTTGAGGTTTTTCCGGGAGTAGAAAAGGTCATGCCGGTCTTAGCGCCTTATAAACTGGTATCCCGGGAATTTAAAAAAGATGATTCGGTAATAGAAGTCGGCAAAGGGGTTAAAATCGGCGGTAAGAAAGTGGTAGTCATAGCAGGGCCCTGCGCCATAGAAAACATAGAGCTTTTAAAGGAGATCGCCAGAGAGATTAAAAGGGCAGGCTCAATGGTTTTACGCGGAGGAGCTTTTAAGCCGCGCACTTCTCCTTACAGTTTCCAGGGGCTCGGGGAAGAAGGGCTCAAGCATTTAAAAGAGGTAGGAGATGATCTGGGTTTAGTTACGGTTACCGAGGTTATGGACCCGCGCGACGTAGAATTGGTAGCCAGATATGCTGATATCCTGCAGATCGGGGCGCGTAATATGCAGAATTTTAACCTGCTTAAAGAGGTGGGGATGACGAAGAAGCCGGTCGTGCTTAAACGCGGTTTAGCTTCTACGGTTAAGGAACTATTGATGTCCGCAGAATACATCCTTGCCGGCGGCAATTTCAACGTAATCTTCTGCGAACGCGGTATCCGCACGTTTGAAGAAGCGACGCGCAATACTCTGGATATAAGCGCGGTCCCCGTGATTAAGCAGCTTTCGCATCTTCCGGTAATAGTTGATCCGAGCCATGCAGCAGGCAAATGGGGGTTAGTCGCGCCGCTTTCAAAGGCGGCCGTGGCAGCCGGTTCAGACGGTTTGATTATTGAAGTGCATAGCCGGCCTGAGGATGCGCTTTCCGACGGTTCCCAATCGCTTTTACCGGCGAATTTCAGCCAGTTAATGAATGAGCTTAAGGCAGTAGCGAAAGCAGTCGGCAGGGAGATCTAAAGATAAAATGAGACTATTTAAAAAGGTGGCTATCGTTGGCGTAGGGTTAATCGGCGGTTCTATCGCCCTGGCAATGAAGAAAAAAAAGCTCGCCGGAGAGATCGTTGGGGTAAGCCGGCATAGAAATACGCTTAAATTAGCGTTGAAGCGCGGGGCTATAGACAGGGGTTCGCTTAATTTAAAGATTATCGAGGGGGCAGATTTAATAGTTCTCTGTGCTCCAGTAGGGGTAATTTTAAATCAGGCGCGCGAAATCGCCGCGATTGCCCCCAAAAGCGCCATTGTTACTGATGTCGGCAGCACCAAGGCAGAGATCGTCAGCAGGCTTTCTAAAATATTCCCCCGGTTTATCGGCGCTCATCCGCTTGCCGGTTCACATAAACGGGGGATATCAAATGCCGGCAACGGCTTATTCAAAGATAGTGTCTGCGTACTTACTCCTAATGCCGCAAGCCAAAGGAACGCCCTGCATAAAATAAAAAGATTATGGTCATTGTTAGGCGCCAAGGTAGTCTTCTTGAGCCCTGATAAGCATGATAAGATACTTTCGCTTGCCAGCCACCTGCCGCACTTAGTGGCTTTTTCTCTGGTTTCTCTTCTGCCTCAGGAGTGGTTTCGCTTTGCTGCGGGCGGCTTTAAAGATGCCACGCGTATCGCAGCTTCTGATAGCCGGGTCTGGTGTGACGTCTTTTTAAGTAACAGGCTTAACCTGCTGCGGGCGATTAATATTTTCCAGAAGGAGTTAAGCGCGCTTAAATCGTCAATTTCCCGCAAAGATAAAAGACATCTGGAGGCAGTACTTAAAAAAGCCAGGCTTAAAAGAGAATCCTTATTATGATTATTGCTATTGACGGCCCGGCCGGATCAGGAAAAAGCACGATCTCCAGATTAATAGCCCAGAAACTGGGCTTTATTTATATTGATACCGGAGCGATGTACCGGGCGCTCACCCTCAAGGCCCTGCGGAAGAGAACGGATTTTTCCCGGGAATCCGATTTGGTCAAAATCGCCCGGGAGTCTTCCATCCGCTTAAGTAACAATCCTGACGGTTCCCTGAAAATAGTCTTAGACGCTGAAGATGTAAGCGTTGAAGTCAGAAAACCGATGGTGACTAGGTTTGTTTCTGACTTAGCAAAGGTCAGAGGCGTAAGAGAAGTGATGCTTGGGCTTCAGAGAAGTCTGGGGTTGTCAAACAATAGCGTTCTCGACGGAAGAGATATCGGAACAGTCGTTTTCCCGGATGCCGATAAAAAGTTTTATCTGGACGCAGATTTCAACGTGCGGGTCGGCAGGCGTTTTAAAGAGATGCAGGATGCAGGGCAGAAGGTATCCTTAGCCGATGTAGAAGCCGATTTACGCAATAGAGATAGAATAGATTCTACCCGTAAGGTCGCCCCCCTGAAGAGGGCTGATGACGCTATATATCTAGATACCACTAAGCTGAATATTCAGCAGGTAGTAGATAAAGTTTTTGAATTTATTAAAAATGGATAAATCCTTAATCAGGAATTTTTCTATTATTGCCCATATTGACCACGGTAAATCTACGCTTGCCGACAGGATACTTGAAATCACCAAGGCGGTTGATAAAAGGACTTCGCGCGCTCAGCTGCTTGACGATATGGACCTCGAACGTGAACGCGGTATCACTATCAAAGCCTCAATGGTCAGGTTGTCTTACCGCGGCAAAGACGGCAGGGACTACATCTTAAATCTTATAGACACCCCCGGGCACGTTGATTTTACTTATGAAGTATCAAAATCGCTTGCTGCCTGCGAGGGCGCGGTTTTGTTGATTGATGCAGCCCAGGGGATTGAAGCCCAGACCGTGGCTAATTTCTACCTCGCCCGTAACAGTAACCTGACGATTATCCCGGTAATTAATAAGATCGATTTAACCAATGCCGATATCTACAGAGTAAAAAGGCAGATTGTTGATGTCTTGGGTTTCTCCGAAGAGGATATTATTCTTGCCTCGGCAAAAGAGGGTAAGGGGATCGCCGAGATATTAGAGAGGATTATCGAAATTATCCCTGCCCCTTCGGGGGATTCCCATAGCCCTCTAAAGGCCCTGATCTTTGACTGCCGTTATGATGCCTTTAAGGGGGTGGTAGTTTTCGTGAGGGTAGTTGAAGGAGAGATAAATCAGGATTCTCTTAATATCAAACTGATGCATTCAGGCAATAACTATAAGATCGAAGAATTAGGGGTACTCAGGGATTTAAAATATACCAAGGCAGAATCATTATCCTGCGGTGAAGTAGGATATTTTACCGCAAATCTGCGGGATCCGCGCGAGATTATTATCGGAGATACTATCACCGGAGTAAAAAATCCCTGCGCTCAGGCGCTACCGGGATACCGTACGCTTAAGCCCCTGGTTTTTTGCGGCATATACCCCGTCAATGCCGCCGATTTTCCTTCGCTTCGGGACGCCATGGACAAGATGAAATTGTCTGATGCTTCTTTTGTCTTTGAGCCTGAGAATTCCCAGTCTTTCGGTTCCGGTTTCCGCTGCGGGTTTTTAGGGTTGTTGCATATGGAGATAGTGCAGGAGCGGCTGCAGAGGGAATACGATCTGAATTTGATTGTTACCGTCCCTAATGTCGTTTACCGGGTAAGAAAGAGAGACGGCATAATGCTTGAGGTAGATACTCCGGCAAAGCTGCCTGTCTCTACGGAGATCCAGGAAGCGCTTGAGCCGTACGTAAGCCTTCTGATGATCATTCCCCTTGATGCGATAGAGCCGGTCTGTGAGTTGGCCAAATCACGCAGAGGGGTATTCAGGACAAGCGATTACCTTGGCGAGGACAGGGTGAAATTAGTTTTTGATATACCGCTTTCGGAGATTATCGTAGATTTTTACGACCGCATGAAATCGCTGACAAAAGGGTACGGTTCGCTTGATTATGAGTTTAAAGGGTACCAGCCGACAAAATTAGTGCGGCTTGACATTATGTTCAACGGCGCTGCCTGCGACGCATTTTCGAGTTTAGTTACAAAAGAAAAGGCGATGTCCAGGGCCCATGCCCTGGTATCTAAACTGAAAGAGTTAATCCCCAGGCAACTCTTTGAGGTTAGTATTCAGGCTGCGATCGGTAGCCAGATTATTGCCGCGGATAAAGTAAGGGCAGTCGGTAAACATGTTACTGCTAAGTGCTACGGAGGGGATATTACGCGTAAACGGAAACTTTGGGAAGGCCAGAAGCAGGGGAAAAAAAGAATGAAGCAATTCGGTAAAGTAGAGATACCACAGGAGGCATTTTTGGAGGTTCTGCGAATATGAGAAGAAAAGAAGGAAAGAGTAAGAAATCCGTAATCCGTGATTGGGCCGAGTCGATTATTATCGCCTTTCTGCTGGCGGCCGTAATCCGGGTATTTTTCGTCCAGGCATTCAAGATTCCGACGGGATCGATGCGCATGACGTTAGTAGAAGGGGATATAATTTTGGTAAATAAACTGGTGTACGGAGCTAAAATTCCGTTTACGAAATTCCGTACTCCTGCGATAACCGCTCCCAGAAGAGGCGATGTAATCGTATTTATCTATCCGGATAACCCCAAGAAAGATTTTATTAAGAGATTAGTCGGTCTGCCCGGCGAAACGGTACAGATAAAGGAGGGGACTATTTATATTAACGAACGCCCGCTGGCAGATCCGGTATTCAGCAAGCGTTATTATTACAACCGCGGCGATTACGGAGCAGAAGGAAAAAAGGTCGTCGTGCCTGAAGAGAGTTTCTTTGTGCTTGGCGATAATTCGGCTTCCAGCCAGGACAGCCGTTACTGGGGTTTTGTGCCTTATAAGAACCTGCTCGGCAGGGCGTTGATTATTTACTGGCCCCCGCAGCGCATCAGGATAATTAGATGAATCCCGTTAGAAACATTTCTAATGGGATAAAGGGGTTTCTAACGGGATGAACTTTGCCAATAAAATATCCACATTTCGCATACTCACCGTGCCGTTTTTCGTTGCAATCCTGGCATATTACTCCGCCGGCCGGGAATATCTACGTATTGCAGCACTTTCGGTTTTTATACTTGCGGTGATCTCCGATGCGGTAGACGGCTATATCGCCAGAAGAGCTAAACAGCAGTCAGCGGCAGGGATGATCCTTGATCCCCTGGGTGATAAACTGCTTTTAATGAGCGCCTTTGTCTGCCTGAGCTTTGATAAATTCTCTGTCCATTTTCCTGTGTGGGTTACGCTAACGGTAATCTCGCGCGATGTAATCATAATCCTGGGGACTATGGTCATCTATATGGTAAAACAACATATAAATATTGCTCCCACCAGATGGGGGAAATTGACTACCACTACACAGATGGCTTCGGTGATCGCGGTTTTACTGCGTTTAGACTTTGCTTTCTTCTTCTGGTGGCCGGCGGCATTCTTTACCATAATCTCAGGCGCAGATTATGTGATGAGGGGGTTCAAAACTCTTTATGCTCTGGATAATTCTCGGAATCATCGTTAGCTATCTTATTGGTTCTATTCCCACGGCATACCTGTTCGGCAGGGTTTTTAAGGGAATTGATATACGCAAATTTGGCTCCGGAAACGTGGGGGCGACTAATGCCTTGAGGGTATTAGGTAAACCAGCCGGAATAAGCGTTTTAATTATAGATACGTTAAAAGGATTCATCCCCGCGGCCGCAGTCTCCGATTTAATCGCAAGTAATTCGCATGCTTTCTCGCTTGAGGCATTATGTATAATTATGGGCCTAGCCAGCATCTTAGGCCACACATTGAGTATCTTCCTGAACTTTAAAGGCGGCAAAGGGGTAGCTACTACTTTCGGAGTCTTGATCGCCCTGGCATTGATAATGCCGGGATTACGTATCGTATTGCTTTTTGCGGTATTGACCTGGTTAGCATCATTTTTTATATTCAGAATAATATCGCTTGCTTCAGTAATCACCGCGGCATCATTGCCCGTCTACATGGTTTTGCTGAGGCATGCGAATAACGCTGTGGCCGTGGCTATGCTTCTGGCCGCTTTCATAATCTTCAAACACAGATCTAATCTAAAAAGACTATTTGAAGGCAAAGAACCCCGTTTGAACCTCCGTAATAAACCGTAAGATACCCCTGAGAAACCGCTTTCTAAAACTCGCCAAATCGCCTTGAAATAGCTTAATCCAGAAGGTTATACTTTATCCGGAATAAGTCTCTTTTTTTAAAGTAATTTTCATGATATCCCCACCGGCCACAAAGGAAGGAATAGGGGATAGCCGGGTTGCTTAAAACAGGAGGAAGTTCTATTGTGCAGCCCGGCGTAGATTTATAGGCGAGGGGAGCGGGACGCAAGATGATGCGCGATTTACTTTTTAAGAATCTGACTTCAGCAGATAAGAAGAGGAGGGTGATCGCCTCTTCGGAAATCATGCATAGAGACGGTGTGCGCAATGTTATCCGCAGGCACTTTATCTGTATAGTCAGGGAAATTAATCAGCCCGCTCAGGAGAGACTTTTACCTTGCCTTTCCGTTTTAAAGGAAAAGAATACAAAAGCCCGCAGGGAGAGGTTCTTTTGCAAGGTTAAAAACAGC
Source organism: uncultured Planctomycetales bacterium (assembly GCA_964399915.1). GTDB lineage: Bacteria > Omnitrophota > Gorgyraeia > Gygaellales > Profunditerraquicolaceae > CAYNRN01. Next base: position 26,197 of record CAYNRN010000006.1, on the reverse strand, counting down.
GTCTACGCAGTATATAAAGGAAAATTGTTCCTGATTACTTTTATGCACACATTAAACATTACGCTTACCGCGGAGACCCTGAATTCTAACGCTTAGAAGTAGGGGTTGTGTTCTCAAGATTTAGCCTTGACACCGGGGTTTTTATAGGGTATACTTAACCACAAATTAGGGAAAGCTTCCCCTTATGGAGGTGAGGGGATTAGAGAAAAGCTTAAATGGCTTAAAATAATAAGCCGGATTGACATGCGATGGGGTCAATCCGGATTTTTTTTGCCTAACTTAAAGTGCGATAAAAGGTTATGAGGCTATTACATTTTCATTGACAGCTTGGATAATCTCATAATATAATAAACCAAATAAACTTATGAAAAGAAGAATACTGCTGGTAATCTTTGCAATATCCTTTCTTTACGGGCCCGTGTTTTTTGCCCATGCCGCAACTACTCCGGCAGTTGAATACCTTTGCGAATTAGGCGTCACTTTCTACCGCCAGGGTAAGTATGATGATGCCCTGCACGAATTCAAAAAAGCCCTCCTGATCGATCCGGAAAATCAACGCGCAAAAGATTACATTAACAATATCTTCGGGAAAACTCAGGCGGTAACGCCTGAACCGCCGAAGAAAGCTATCTTAGCCGCATATCAGCCGGAAGTTCCTAAGACAGCCGGAGTCCTTACCGCAAAGCCCGCGGTTACGCCTCTTTCCCGCGAGGAAGCCATGGAGATGGCGCTAGGCGAAGGCGGGCGGGAGGCATTCCCGCAGGATTATGAAATAGAGCGTCGCATTGACGAAGCAGTTGCCGGAAAAGATACCCAAGAAAAGAAGAAGCTAAAGGTAAGCGGAGAAGCCCAGGTATCCTTAGGAGTTGCTTCTCCGCAGGATACGATCTGGAAACGCGCTGCCTTTGATTTAAACGAAAGAAACTGGCGCATGCTCTCCGACGCCGCTTATAACAAGCGTTTTAATACTTATGACCCGCGTATCTATGACAGGTTGAGTGTTGATTTAGATACAAATAATAAGGAGGGTTTTAATTTTCATACTGATATAACAATCGACCCATGGAGTTTTACCGGAAAGAGCGCCAAGCAGACAGTTACTACTAATTACGGTGATAAAGTTGAATATGAGCTGAAATATTGGTCAAATACCAGGTACACTTTAAATGAAACGGTATATTCCAAGCTTTTTGGCAACACTTTCGCCTTTGATGAAATTAAGGTCAGGCATAATCATACCGATTCTTTCCCTGTCACCGGCGCTTTTGCTGATGCGGTTACCGGCATCCATGACGCAAGCTTAGTCCCCGAAACAAAGATTTACCGGGAGTTCCAGCCTATCCGCGAACTATGGTTTGATTACAATAATGAAGTAGTTAATTTCAGGGCTTTCCCCATCGCCTATCAGGACCAGGCCCCCATCTCTGATGACCCCTTAGCTATAAACAATCACCATATCTGGTGGGAAGACAGCCTCTGGTTAGCTAACTATCATCCGGGGATCTATAATTCGGGCGCTACTCCGGTTGATTTTACCCAGGGGTTCTGGGATGATCATCTGACTTTCTTAAGCAGGAACAGCGAAGGGCAGTATCTGACGGCTTTAAGAGGTTTCTCCTTTGATTATCTGCCTTCGGAAATCACCAGTTTTAATACTACCGTTTCTACCCCCAAAAACCTCTGGCAGGATTATGAGGTGGTAGATAATATCGCCTCTTCCTCAAGATTAAAACACTATATTTTTGATAACCTTTCATTAGCAGGTACCTTTACCAGCAGGACCGCGTTTGACTGGGATAAATACAGCATAATCAGGGAATCAGGGAGAAAAGTTGACCAGGCTAATTACGTTGAGGGTTTAGATTTAGGGTATGAATTTACCGAAGGTTTCAAAGGGCTGGTAGAAGCATTAGCTTCTCAATCGTATTTTGACCTGACTACTCCCAGTTATAGGACGGAGTCACGCGGAAACGCGTATTATTTTGCTTTTGTCGGCCGTTATCCCAGGAAGAGCATTATGGACCTGACCTATCCTTATGATGAGATTAAGCTGGATAAGGGGGAGACTTTTCTTTTAAAGGGGAGATTCTTCGGTTCTCATATGGATGAGGGTTTTTACAGCGCTTTATCCAGTTACCGGAATACCCGCGTTGATCAGTTCTGGGGCAGGCATATCAGTTTCCGCAGGCCATTTGAGTATTATTATAGCGGGTTGAAGTATCCCGGTTTAAAGTGGGATGAGATAAACGCTATCAGAATAGGAGACGGTATAGATTTCGGAAGGGATGTCCTGGGTTTGCGCCTGGAGGCGATCTGCGAAGGAAAATATGAGAACCTTTTTGATGTGCGTAACGTCCATGACGTAGACGGAAAATTTATTGAGAACGTCGCTCGCGATGAGCTTACGCTTTATTTCGGCGATAAGTTGACCTTTAAAGGCTTGTATTTATACCAGAAGATGCCCAAGTCTTACGGCGGGATTGACCCTTTTATCTATGATACCGTAACCGGAGAATTCGTCAAAGATTATTCTAGCGATCCGATTGACGACGGAAAAAATTGTTCGCTTAATACCGGATCAGTGGGGGCTGAGTATAAGCTTTTTGACTGGTTGATTCCTAATGGCGTATACGAACGTACTAATGATTATACCCTTGCCTATGGGAATTTTCCGCGCGGGGTTTTAAGCGGAGGGAAGCTCGACGACAGTTTTTATGCATACGACATGAAATACCGGGCAAATCAGGCGTATGTTTATGACCAGCAGTTATTCCCGCAGCCTCCTTACCCATTTTACAATATCTTTAAGTTCGGCCTGAGGATCCTGCCGATAGAAAATATGGAGGTATACCTGGATTATACGCGCAACGAATTTGAAAGCGCAGGCCAGATAGCCGATACGATGAACCATATCGGATTTGAATTCGGATATTCGCCTTTTAAGAAGTTCGGTTTTCTCTTAAAATACAATTATGCCCGCTGGAAGGATTTAGACAGGTTACAGGCAGGCGTGACCAAGCCCCTGGGGCACCATAACGTATTTACTGAATTCAGATTTCTTCCTTCGGAATTCGATGAGTTTACCTTCCAATACGGCGAAGGCAATGTCAGCCCGATAGGATTCCTTACCTTTGACCCCTACGGCGGGTCTTCAACCACTATCGACACCCAGCACATCTTCCGTTTCTACTACCGCCGCAAGTTCTAATTTTTAAGCCAGAAAAATATCGATTTGCTTTATCAGGCAGGACCTGATCTGTGAGGCATAAGGCGCGGGGATGGTATCGGAGTTTATCTCTACGTTTTTGCCTGTGTTATCTCTGAAAGCTATCCTCTTTGCTTTTACTCCCGTTTCAGAGAAGGTGTCTTTTTTCTTGGGATTATGATAGGTTATCCGGATTTTGCTTAGAAAATTGAAACTATAGAGGCCTTTATCATCAAAAAGCCACTCTGCTAAAACCGGCGCAAAGCGTAAGTTTAATTCATTCTTTTTGTTTAAAAAGAAGGGTTCCTTCCCAAGATTCATCATCAGCCAGATGTTCAGGAATTCGGCGGTAGAGCCCGATAGCCTGGCAACAAAACCGTTTCCGTGCAGCCCCTTATCCGGATGTGCGCTTGAGACTATGAAAGACGAGTTCTCGAGTATGCTCCTGCCGTATCTATCAGGGGGTTGGAAGGGGATAAGCACATTTTTAAAGTCAGCATAGAATTCCCGGTAAAGCCCCTGTTTTAAAAACTCAAGCAGGTATTTATACTCCATATGCAGCCAGACAGACTCGTTCTCAAGCCATCCGGGGGTAAAAATGCGGCATCTACCGATTTCTTCAGGCATCTCTTTAAGCGGGGCAGTTACTTTATACATCTTCAGTTCCTTGTCAAAAAGCAGGCTTTTTTTAGTTCCCTTAAGTATTTCTAATGCTTCTTTTAAGTTACCAGCCAGCCGCAGGGCATGAACCTGGCCCTCCAGAAACAGAGGGAGCCTGATCTGGCGGAATTTCTTCGGCCGCACCAAATTTTCCTTGAGTATTTCATAATCAATAACTTCGTTTATAAAATATCCGTAATAAACCTTCTTTTTGCCGTCAAAAGCCTTCTTTAAACCGCTTTCGCATTTTTTAACGGCATTATCCAGGATATCATTAAGTTTTTCCGTATCTGCCTCAACCTCTTTGCCGCTAAACCCAAGCTTAGTCCTATGCCGGTATTTTTCCTTTAAACAGGCGCTTTTATTCCAGAAAGAAAAGTCCTTCTGCCTGTCGGAGGAGCGGAAATACTCTTTGACCAGGCCATCGAGGCCAAAGAGAAAATCGGCGATCTCCTCCGGTAGAGCGATTTTTTTGCTTCCGGATTGTCCGACTGCTTTCTTGATAAACAATGCCAGCCGTTTTAATTCAAAAGTTTCACAGCTGGATGAGCCCAGTAGCCCGGGCAGGCCGTTTAAAGAATCAAACCAGTTCGGCTTATCCGCCTCCATCTCTATACCGCAGCCGAAGGGGTCTAAAGATGCAAGCTTATTCGCCAGCAGGCAGAAGAGCTTGACAATCAGGGTAGTTTTATAAATCTGTCCCCGACCGTGATCCGCCCTCAGGCAGTGGGGGAGTGTTTCCCTCTTCTTAAGCAAAGCCTTCTTTGCGCTGTCAGCCGCCAGAGATTTAAACTGCCGTACTTTGCCTTCATAAAGTACGTATTTTTCGCTGCGTGGCTTGACAATTTCGCTATTGTCGAAAAAAGTAAAAATTCTCTTCTCAAATATGGTTTCCTTCAGCTTCTCGGGGTAGACCAGGAGGTAATTCTCAAGCAGGTCGAGATTATAGTGCCAGTGGTCAGTCCAGAATCCTTCGCCGTGTTCGGCATCCTGGTGTTTTACGCAGGCCGGCAATACTTTCCCGAGAAAACCGTCGTAGGAAGAGTTCAGTTTTATACGGTTTTCTTCGATAAAGAAGATCAATTCTCCGGGAGTAAAAGGTTTCTTAAGGAAGGCTAATATTTTTGCGGCGTCCTTTCCGGCGGACAGGCAACCGGTTATCTCTTCTGCTTTTTTTCCTTCTTCGAAAGTGAAATAACAACCTTTGATTACCAGCGGGTTGAAGCCGTCTGTCTGGATAAGGTTTAGAAAGGTAATCAGATTTTCTTCTTTTATTTGGGGGTTAAACCAGATATCGCACCTGCGGTTCTGGTTTAAGTCACGGTAGTTGGCGTTGCCCTGCGACAGGTATGAAGGCTGAAGCAGATACTTGTTATAATCCCTCTCCAGGTCGCCGTGTTTGCGTGTGTAAAGGTAAAGGGGGGTTTCTCTCTTGCCGTCGGAGAAAATTTCCGGATAACCTCCGCGCAGGATATTGTCAAGGTATGTTTGCTTGGCGTAAAGGTCAAAATTACTGCTTGATGATCTTGTCTCTATGCCGCTTTGCAGGTTTTTAATGATAGAGCGGTTTTGCCCTTTTTTTACGGCTAAATATTGCCGGCGGGTGATTTTACTTAAGGATGAATTAAGCATCTCAAGCGAGCGCATATTGCCGATAATTGAGTAAAATTGCCGCTTTTCACCCGGCTTAAGGTTGTAGTTAAGAAAAGAAAAAGCACAGGCCGATTTACCCCGGATCTCCTTTTGTTCGGGGATAATAAAATCGTTCTTAGCGATAAAGCTCAAGGGACAGGAGAAATCCGTACATTCACCGAAGATCTGTTCTGGGTCGATTGCCGGTTTTAATATTTTTAAGCCTTTTCCCGCTGGTTCTAAGCCCAGGTAGAAATTCCCTTCTTCAATATGCAAGACTTGAGGTCTGTCCTGAGGGTCAACACTCAGCTTAAAGAAAGGAACACCTTTCTTTAAATTTTCCACAGTTATCCATGCTTCCAGGGTGCGGCCCAGTTCTTTGAGAAAGAAGTTATTGATGCCGAAAGGCACGACCTGAGGCATGCCGTCTAGAAGCTGTATTTTCCTGTTCCTTATGCAGGTGTTGGTAATCGTTACTACCCTTGCCAGGCCGGCGTAGGCATCTTCTGGAATAGTAAAATATTCTACGTTTATTTTAAGCCCCAGCGAAAAGTTTTCTTCTTCAATGCTCAATCCGTATGCGGTAATCAGCATGCGGTTGGTAAGCTTGAACCTGAGGTTGACGAATCCGTTGTGGAACGGTTCGTAGAATAAGGTTTTTCCTGCTTCTCTTGATTTAATGAAGGTGCGGAAGCCAAAAGAGGGGGTAAGCTGCCAGGATTTATTCGCCGGAAAAAATTCCATGATTGCATGGTCTTTATCCCGGGTGCCGAAGCTGGCGATTGCCTGGCCGCGGTTGACATAGAATACCCACATCGGGATTCCGTATTTTCCGGAAATGCCGGGGAAGAAACTGGCAAACGGCTTGGCGAGATTATATTCTTTGATGACGAAAGCGCCGCTGTCATTCAGGTAATATTCCGGTTTTCTATAAGGGTAATTATTGGTCATGAACTCTTAATTTGTAAAAGTCATTTATTAAGATTTTACCTTTTTTAAGGGGTTTGTCCACTGATTTTTTGATAATATTTTAACTTGACAATCGCCTTAAAATCAGGTAAAATTCAAACACTATAGTATTGGAGGTTTCGGAGGGTGGGGGGGTAGTCAGCCGGTACTTCTTCCGGATTGGCAAAAAATGGGTCAATCCGGTTTTTTATTTTCTGGGGCCTGTTTTCCAAAATGCGCCAAAAATCGCTAAAAATCCTTATTTTTTTGTTAATCGCAAGTGGCTGTCTTTTTATTCGGGCTTTTGCTGCTTCTGATTCCGACCCTGCCAGCGATTATCTGGTTGATTACGCGCTAAAACTTTATAATACCGGTGATGTGGGCACGGCGATATATGAACTCAATAAAGCTTTGATGGTTAACCCTAACAATCAGCGCGCCCGGGAGTACCTTAACATCTTAAAGCGGGAGCCGGCTCAGCAAAAAAAAGAACTTCCTAAAGTTGCGCCAAGTATTAAGGCTATGCCTTTAGTTGTCGAACCTTTGCGCCCGGCAACCGCAAGATCAGCTAAAGCGGAGGCATTTTTCGACGATAATATCAAGACTTGCGTGGAGAAGGAGACGTTTTTTTTCGCTAAAAATGATGACGAGAGCGTATTTGAGGGGTATTCCGTAAAATGGGACTTTGCCGACGGCACTACCGCTTCCGGCAGAGAGGTGAAAAAGGCTTTTACAGAGCCGGGGATTTACCCGGTAAAATTGTGCCTCTTGGATCATGCTGATAAAGTTGTGTTTGTGGAACAACACAGGGTGTATGTATACAGCCCGCCGGTTGCCGATGCCGGAGACGACCAGACAATTTGCCTGGGTAAGCCGGTAATCTTAGACGGGAGCCGCTCCAAGGCGACGAATTTTATCGAAAGATGTTTCAACTGCGATTTGCTTAGCTATACCTGGGACTTCGGAGACGGCACCGAGGATAAGGATGGCGTCAGGGTGAAGCATACCTATAAATTACCCGGAACTTATAAAGCCACGCTTACGGTCCGCGACGGCAAGAACCGGAAGTGCTCCGTGGATAGGGATAGCGTGATTATTACGGTCATCACACGCCCTGTGCTGGTATTAAGAAAAGTAGGGTTGCTTTGTACCGATGAAGAAACGGAATTTGCTGTTTTCTTTAATGCTACGGAGGCGGCATTTCTGGGGAGAAACGCCTTTAACTACAATTGGGATTTCGGGGACGGTACGGTTGAGGAGGGCGGGCCTGATATTAAGCATGCCTATAAACAGCCGGGCGAATATCTGGTGAAGGTAAGCGCAGACGACGGCAAGGGCACGGTTTGCTCCAAAGACAGTACGACAATGCAGGTAAAGGTGAATGCGCCCCCGGTAGCCGATGCCGGGCCGAATCTGGTCTGCTGCGTTAATTCCAAGTCTTTGTTTGACGCGGGCGCTTCTTATGACCCGGACGGAGATCAATTAAAATATTTCTGGGATTTCGGAGACGGCTCAACCGCCAAAGGAATAAGGGCTACCCACGTATTTAAAAAGACAGGTTTATATAAAGTTACCCTTAGCGTAGAAGACAGTTCCGGCACGCGCTGCAATAAAGCCAGCAGTTCCTTTATAGCCAATATCAGCGAAAAGCCGGTTCCCGTAATGGAGATTAAGCAATAATAAGAGGAGGAGACAAAAATGAAGAAACTGCTCTGTTTGATTACGGCAATATTTGCCGCGTTAACGTTATGCCGGAATGCCTGTGCTTATGTAATACCTAAAGAGGACTCCGGGATAAAGTATTTTTACGTATTCGGCCCTGAAGGTGATATTTTCCTGGGGGCTGAACCGGAGCACAAGGTAAGTTTTTATTTTGATGTCCCGGAAGATGAAGTGCAGGGGTTGGTAATAGGGATATACGACCCGGATACAGGCGGCAGGCATGACTACCGCGCCAAATACGAGGAGCCCTGGAAGACGATCACCGAGTTTTCTGTTTACGGCAACAGAGGTGCGCTTCTGGATAAGCGCAGTTTCGGTGAGGGGACTTATGACAGGAAGTTCTATGAATTCGGACCTTATAGCAGAGAGCAGGGTGAAAAAATCGGTAATTCTTACCGTTTCAGGCTTGATGTCGAGGCTACAGAGGGTCCGCAGGGGAACCTTTTCAGCATTAATGTTGCTCCCGACAGCGTAGAAGCATTCAGCTATAAATTTACTTTCCGTCTTTTGGAAAGAGAGGGGCAAAAGATGTATTTGTACCCTCAGCTGCCGGCAGGGTCAAAAGAGATTGTAGTGGAAAATTATGACCTGGATATAAACGGAGGCTCGAGTTATCTGTTTGACCCGCATACTAATCAGATACTTGATATTAAGGATTCTGAAAGCGGAGAATGGGCGAAGACGGTTATTCCCATTTCTATAGAGCATACAGAGCGTTTCAAATACATCATTACTAAGAAAACGCAGAACCGGGCTAATGCCGGAGTAATGTTTAAGGATGATAAAGGGAACCTTTTACCGGTTTATTTCAGGCCATCGGAAAAGGAAGTGGTGGCGATGCCACCGAAGCCGCAACCGAAGAAGATTGTAAAATCCGGCCCGGATTGCCGCGAGTTTATCTTTGACGCCACAGAGTCATATGACCCGGATAATCAGGAACTTTCTTATCATTGGGATTTTGGCGACGGTTCAAGCAGTACCGAGCCGGTAGCCAGCCATTTATACGCCAAGGGGGGCCAATACACTGTTACGCTTTCGGTGCGGGATACATCGGGGTTGGAATGCGATACCGCCACAACGCAAGAAACACTGATCGTTAATTCTCCCCCTCTGGCAGCGTTTATTGCCCCCGCATTAATCTGCCATAATCAGGAAATCGCATTTGACGCCAGCCCGACAACCGATAATACGCCCGACCAGCTTACCTATCGCTGGGATTTTGGCGACGGCACTTCTGCCGAGGGTAAACAGGTAAATAAGGCTTATAAGAAGGGCGGCGCCTATAATGTGCTTTTAACGGTTAATGATAATGCCGGAACCACCTGCAGCATCGGCACCATGGAGAAAGAGGTAATCGTCAATGAGCCGCCGATAATCAGCGACTTTAAAGATGTTGAAATGTGCATACCTCTCAATGAAGAGTATAAAGTAGCCTTTAATTTCATACCTTCCGGCCGTAACCGCGCGACAGTCAAAGCGGAATGGGATTTTGGCGACGGAATAAAGGCACAGGGCAACAGCATAACCCACATATATAAGCAGGGCGGAGAGTATACGGTTAAACTTCTGGTCAATGACGGCTTAGGCCTGCCCTGTTCGACAGCAGAAGTAAGCTTCCGCGTGAGCCTGCATAAACAGCCGGTTGCTGATGCCGGCGAGGATATCCGTGCCTGTATCGGTGCTGATATTATCTTTGACGGCTCTGGCTCCCGAGGAGAGGATCCCGCTAAATTGACATATGCCTGGGATTTCGGAGACGGCACAAGCAAAACCAAAGGCATACGGGTACGCCATACTTATAAGGACCCGGGGGTCTATAAAGTTACTTTGGCAGTGAGTGAACCCGAAAGTAAAAAGTGCGTTGAGTCAAAGGATGTGATTACCGTTTTGGTAAACGCAAAGCCTTCAATCACCCTCAAGGAAGCCGGTAAATACTGCGTAGGTGATGAGGTAGATTTTGCTACCATACTCAATACCGCAAAACCGGCAGAATTAAGCAAGGCGGGCTTAGAATATGCCTGGAGTTTCGGCGACGGGACGTCGGTTAAAGCCGGCTCAAGCACAAGCCATGTATATAATAAAGGCGGCGAATATACGGTAAGCGTGACTGTTGACGACAAGCTTGATACCCCCTGTTCGGTGGATACTCAGGCAATTAAGGTAAAAGTCAATACTCCTCCGTTAGCAAACAGCGGGCCGAACTTAGTCTGCTGCGTGGATAAGAAGTCCCTCTTCGACGCATCTTCTTCTTATGATGCCGACGGAGACAGTTTGAGCTATGCCTGGGATTTCGGCGATGGCGATACCGCTACGGGGGTAAAGGTAGGCCATGTCTATAAGAAGATAGGCAAATATACCGTAACCTTAACCGTTGACGACGGCTCGCAAACACGTTGCAATCAGGCAAAAAGCTCCTTTGAAGTAATCGTTAACGAGCAACCGGTATCCGTAATCAAGGTGAGAGAAGGAAAATAACCTCACCTGTTCTGAATAAGGGCCAGGCGTTTTTTATAAAAGAAGCCTGGCCCTTTTTTTAATCTGAGATTGACTTTTATGATTAAGGATGATATTATAAATCTTTCAAATCGGAGGAGTTATGTCTATCGATCCTAAAACAATCGAATATCTGGCGCATCTGGCGCGCATACAACTTGACCCCGCGCAGCTGAAAGAGCTATCCATGCAGTTAAAAGATATACTGGATTTTATCGATCAACTTAAAGAACTGGATACTTCCGGAATCCAGCCGACAAGCCATATCCTTGAGATTAAAAACGTAATGCGCAACGACCTTCCGGTGCCTTGCTTAACTAATGTCCAGGCGATTGCTAATGCCCCTGATAAAGACTGCGGTTTCTTCGCAGTGCCGAAGGTGATTGATTAGATGGCTTGGGGTATGGAGTCAGGAGTCAGGAGTAAATGGAACTTTATAGATTGACAGTGCACGGATTATTAGAACGGATAGAAAAGAAAGAGGTTAGCGCCTCTGATATATTTTCTTCTTTAGAAAAACGTATCAAGGAAGTAGACCATAAAATCCAGGCTTATGTCCGTAAGGATTCTTTTCTATCCTCCAAAGAACAAACTCCTGACTTTCAAAATCAATTACGCGGCATTCCTATCTCTATCAAAGACAACATCTGTACCAGCGGCCTGAATACCGAATGCTGTTCAAGGATCCTGGGTGGATTCAAGCCTCCCTATGATGCAACCGTAATCAGCAAGCTTAAAGCCGCCTCGGCGTCGATATTTCCTTTCAAGACCAATATGGATGAATTTGCTTTCGGTTCATCTACAGAAAATTCATATTTTGGTCCTTGCCGCAACCCATGGAATACGGAGTATGTTGTAGGCGGCTCTTCCGGCGGTTCTGCCGCTAGCGTTGCTGCGGATGAGGCAATCGCCGCTTTGGGGTCGGATACCGGCGGTTCCATACGCCAGCCGGCTGCCTTCTGCGGGATAGTAGGGTTAAAGCCTACTTACGGCAGGGTCTCCCGTTACGGATTAATCGCATTTGCTTCCAGCCTTGACCAGATCGGCCCGTTGACTAAAGATGTGCGTGATAGCGCGATGATGATGAATATTATCAGCGGCCATGACCCGCTTGATTCTACTTCCGTTGATATGAAGGTGCCGGATTACACAAGCGTATTAGGCGATAGCATAAAAGGCCTGAAGATAGCTATACCAAAAGAATACTTTGTAGAAGGCCTGGATAAAAAAGTCGAAAAAGTAGTCAGGGAAGCGATTGCGAAATTAGAATCACAGGGCGCTAAGACTGGTGAAGTCTCATTAAAATATACAAAGTATGCGGTGCCGGTCTATTATATTATCGCCACCGCCGAAGCCAGTTCAAACTTAGCCAGGTTTGACGGAGTGCAGTATGGATTCAGGGCAGGCGGTTCAGGCAGTTTGATAGATATGTATAGAAAAACAAGAGGAGAGGGATTCGGCGCTGAAGCCAAGCGCAGAATCATCCTGGGCACCTTTGTTTTATCACACGGATATTATGATGCCTATTACCTGCGGGCGCTTAAGGTACGTACGCTGATAAAGGAGGATTTCGACAGGGTATTCTCTGAATTCGATTGTATCATTACCCCGACCTCTCCGACTGCGGCCTTTAAGATAGGGGAAAAGGTCAAAGATCCCCTGCAGATGTACCTTTGCGATATCTACACTATTTCCGCTAATCTTGCTGGTATTCCGGCGATGTCTATCCCCTGCGGATTTGCAGAAAAAGGGCTGCCGGTAGGTTTGCAGATTTTAGCCAGGCCTTTCGGCGAAGAGACTATCTATCGCGCCGCTTACGCCTATGAGCAGGCGACAGAATGGCATAAAATGAAACCGAAGATATGAAATACGAAATCGTAATAGGGCTGGAGGTCCATCTTCACCTGGCTACCAGGACTAAGATATTCTGCGGTTGTCCGACAGAATTCGGAAAAGAACCGAACACGCAGGTTTGCCCGGTGTGCTTAGGCTTTCCGGGGTCGTTGCCGGTTTTAAACTCAAAAGTAATAGAGCATGCCCTTAAAGTCGCGCTGGCTTTAAAGTGCCGGATTCAGGACTCTACCAAGTTTGACCGTAAAAATTATTTCTATCCTGACCTGCCTAAGGCCTATCAGATATCGCAGTATGACCTTCCGCTTTCAAGGCAGGGGTATATTGAAATCAGCGCCGGAGGCATCAGGAAACGCATCGGCATCAGGAGGGTTCATATAGAGGAAGACGCCGGGAAACTCATTCACCGTGCCGATAAAAGCCTGGTAGATTTTAACCGTGCTGGTGTGCCTCTGCTTGAGATCGTTAGTGAACCCGATATCAATAGCCCCGAAGAGGCGCATGAATACCTGAAGGTATTAAAAGGGATACTCAGCTACCTTGATGTCTCCGATTGCGATATGGAAAAAGGCTCTCTGCGCTGTGACGCGAACATCTCTTTAAAAAGCGCAGGCAGTAAAGAATTAGGAATAAAAACCGAATTAAAAAACATGAATTCCTTTAAGAATGTCAAGGACGCGCTGGCTTTTGAGGCAGGGCGTCAGAGAGAGGCTTTATCTTCCGGAGAAAAGCTTGTCCAGGAGACCAGGCTCTGGGAGCCAAAGTCAGGGAAGACCATCTCTATGCGCACTAAGGAGGAAGCCCAGGATTACCGTTATTTTCCCGAACCTGACCTGCCGTTGTATGTTATAAGCCAGCAGGATATTGAATCAGCCAGAAAGTCTCTTCCGCTTCTTCCGGAAGAAAAGAAGAAATATTTCATGCGTGAATACGGAATTTCCGAACATGACGCCGGACTTTTGATTTATTCCAAGAAGGAAGCGGACTTTGCCGAAGTTTGCATTAAAGCTTATCCTGGAAAGAATAAGAAGCTGATCGTTAACTGGTTGATTGGGCCGTTATTATCGGAAGCGAATATACGCGGATGCGCTATCTCGGATTTAAAAATTTTACCGCAGGATTTGGCCGATCTGATCGGATTCTCGGAGCGAGAAGAGATATCAAACCTCAACGCCAAAGCAGTCCTTTCTAAAATGCTTTCGGACGGGGGAAGGCCAGGGGAGATTATTAAGGCTGATAATCTGCTTCAGGTTTCGGACAGCGCAATCCTTAAAGAACATGCCGATGAAGTCATAAAAGAGAATCCCAAGTCCGCAGCTGATTACAGAAGCGGCAAGCAGAATGCGCTGATGTTTTTGGTGGGTCAGTTGATGAAAAAGACTAAAGGAAAGGCAAATCCGAAAGCCGCGCAGGAGATACTAAAGAGGAGGATGGAAGATGCCTAAAAAGATTATCATTATTGTGTTGCTGGCAGGCGCTATCCTAGCAGCTGTATCTTTGGCCGTATGTTCATCGGAGAAGAAGAGTAATAATGAGCTTTTTCGTCAGGTGGAGCTTTTTTCCAATGCCGTAGGAATTATTCAGTCCGATTACGTTGAGGAACCCGACCCCAAGGAGCTGATTTACGGGGCCCTTGACGGTATGCTTGCTTCTTTAGACGCGCACAGCCAGTTTATGGACCCGGAGGCTTATAATGATTTAAAGAGCGAGACCGAGGGAAAATTCGGAGGGTTAGGCATTGAGATAACTATTAAGGACGGCCTTTTAACCGTGGTTACGCCTATTGAAGATACTCCGGCCTGGGATGCGGGTATTAAGGCAAATGACCGGATCGTAAAAATCAATAACGAGCTTACGCGCGATTTAAAGCTTAGCGAAGCGGTGAAAAAACTGCGCGGCAAGCCGCAAGACCCGGTTACAATCACGATTTTTAGGGAATCAGAAAATAAAATCCTTGAATTTAAAATCGTCCGCGACATCATTAAAATAAAGGATATAAAAGACGCCCGGATAATTCAGGATAAAATCGGGTATATTCGCCTTGCTGAATTCCGAGAAACTACTCCGCGGGATTTTAAATCAGCGCTGGAAAATTTAAAAAGCCAGGGAATGGATGCCTTAATCCTTGATCTGCGCAATAACCCCGGAGGGCTCCTGGAGACAGCGGTAGATATCACTCAGGTTTTTCTGCCCGAAGGCGAGCTTGTGATTTCGACTAAGGGTCGCAAACAGGAACAAGATATACGTTTTGTCGCTAAAGAAAGAAAACCCATTTTAGATATACCAATGGTAGTACTGATTAATGAAGGCTCGGCTTCCGGCAGTGAGATCGTGGCGGCGGCGCTTCAGGACTACAAACGAGCGATAATATTGGGCACTAAATCATTTGGGAAAGGTTCAGTGCAGTCGGTTATACCGTTAGGGGACGGTTCGGCATTAAGGTTGACAACCAGCAAATATTTTACCCCCAGCGGCAGAGAGATTAATTCAGACGGGGTCAAACCGGATATAACTATAGGGCAGGATATCGCCTTAACCGGGGAGCCGGGAGACCTTCTGCGCAAGAGCGAAGATATCTTTAAACAGGTAGAGAGCGGTGACAAAAATGAGGTCCCCGGAGGAAAAATAGCGGGTTATAAAAAAGATAATCAGTTAATGCGGGCGATAGATGCCCTTAGGGCCGTAAGGGTATACGGCAAACACGGATGAAACGCCAAAAAAAATACCAGCTGGCAATATTTATATTATCGCTTGTAGTTATCGCGCAGGGTGTGATTATTGCTTTAATAAGCCGTCCTGCCAAAAGGCCGCCGCCTAAGCCGGCGGCGCCGCCGGTTGTCATCCCCGCGGTGAAGGGAAAGATTGCCATTGTTCTCGATGATTGGGGCTATAATCTTTATAATCTTGCCGCGGCAAAGGAGATAGGTTATCCTTTGACTATCGCAGTCCTTCCTGATTTAAGTTTTTCAGGCAAGGTCGCCGAAGAGCTAAACAACAAAGGCTGTGAAATAATATTACACCTTCCTATGGAGCCGAGGGAGGAGATGTCGCTTGAAAAAAATACAATCCTTTCTTCTATGTCCGCAGGCGATATTGCAACTATTTTAGGAAATGACCTTGAGGCCATACCGCATGTTAGGGGGATCTCAAACCACATGGGTTCGAAGGCAACCTCAGATCCGCATATAATGCAGCTGGTTTTTGAAGAGATCAGGAGAAGAAAGCTTTATTTTCTGGATAGCTTCGTTACGGCAGATTCCGTATGTGCAGAATTAGCTAAAAAAAATAAAATCGGATTCGCGCAAAGAGACATATTCTTAGACAATAAATTAGATGAGGAATATATAAAGGGGCAACTTTCTAAACTTAAGGCAAAGGCGAAATCGCGCGGATTTGCAATCGGTATCGGCCATGACCGTAAAATCACCATAAAAGTCCTCAAGGAGATGATGCCTCGCTTGCGTAAAGAAGGTTATAAGTTTGTTTTTGTTTCTGACCTGGTAAAAAAATATTGAGATGCATGTATTGGGGATTGAGACATCATGTGATGAGACTTCTGTTGCCATAGTTCAGGACGGCAGGAGGGTGCTTTCAAATAATACCGCCTCCAGCCTGCGCCTGCATCAAAAATACGGCGGGGTAATACCCGAGATAGCTTTCCGGGCGCAACTTGAAACGATCTCCCAAGTCTGCCGCAGCGCGCTGAAGGATGCCGCGGTAAGGCCTCAGGATCTGAAGTTAATTTGCGTCACTTGCGGCCCGGGGCTGGCCGGCTCCCTGCTGGTGGGGGTGTCTTTTGCTAAAGCTTTGAGTTTTTCTCTGGGGTTGCCTCTTCTGGAAGTAGACCATCTTCACGGCCATATTTATTCCGGATTACTTAACAGGGTGCCGGTTAAAAATCCTTATGTAGCATTGGTTGTCTCAGGGGGGCATACGAGTTTATTCTTCGTCCGGGACTATAAACGGATTGATCTTTTGGGATCAACGCTTGACGATGCCTGCGGAGAGGCCTTTGATAAGGTAGCTAAGATTTTAGGGCTAGGGTATCCCGGCGGGCCATTGATTGAAAAGTTGGCGCAAAAAGGCAATCCTAAAAGAATAAAATTTTCCTGTTCAGGCACTAAGAGCCCTCTTGATTTCAGCTTCAGCGGAATAAAGACGGCGGTTTTATATTATTATTCCAAACTCCGGGCTCCTAGCTCTGAACTAAAAAGCGATATAGCGGCATCTTTTCAGGAGGCGGTGATTAATACGTTAGTCCATAAATCGTTTCTGGCATGTAGGTTGAAAAAGACCAATTGCCTGGTAATCGGCGGAGGCGTAGTTGCCAATAGCAGGCTGCGCGAAAAGTTCCAGCAGCAGGGCGAAAGAGAAAATATAGCTTTGTATTTTCCCGAAAAAAGATTTTGTACTGATAATGCGGCAATGGTTGCCGGTCTAGGGTACAGGCTGTTGAAAACAGGGAGGGCAGATGGATAATATGCTTACGGACTTCCAGACAGTTGTACGGCTTTTGTTATCAGTTGTCTTAGGCGGATTGATCGGCCTGGAGCGCCAATTTCGCCGCCGGGAGGCGGGGTTACGCACCCATATCCTTGTTTGTTTGGGTTCTTGTCTTATCATGTTGACATCGCTCTATGTTTTTGATATATATAACAATAAGGTCCCGCTTGACCCGACGCGTATCGCAGCCGGGGTGATTACCGGTATCGGTTTTTTAGGGGCGGGGGCGATTATCAGGGAGAAGGAAAGGATAAGGGGATTGACTACCGCTGCCAGCCTCTGGGTAGTTTCAGGGATAGGCCTGGCGATTGGCTGCGGTTTTTATTCCGGCGGCCTGATTGCCGCAGGGATGGTATTAATCGCGCTTTTTTTATTTCGCAGGGTTGAGGGCATAGTCTTCGGCAGGGAAGAAAAGAAATAATTTATCAGGAAAGGGGGGTTGATATGGCATTTAAAAAGAAGATGGAAGATAAAATCCTTGATGTTGATGCCTCGATGCAAGGGAGCATGATTTTTAAAGACCCGGTTAATTTACGCATCAACGGAAAATTCGAGGGGACACTGGAGGCAAGGGGAAACCTTACCATCGGAGCCAGCGCAATAGTCAATGCCGATATCAGCGGGGATAATATCATCATCGGCGGGCGCGTAAGAGGGAGGATTACCGCAAAGGAAAGGCTGACCCTGCTTCCTACGGCAATAGTAGAGGGGGATATCTTTCCGGCGAAACTTAATGTCGCCGAAGGAGCCATACTGGAAGGGGATTGTTCTATGCTCCACGATTTCATGAATGCCACGGAGCTGGCGCGCTATCTGGAAGTTGAGCTTAATTCGATATTAGAATGGGCAAATTCCGGCAAAGTTCCGGGATTAAAAGAAGGTAGCGACTGGAAATTTGAAAGAAAAGCGATAGATTCTTGGCTGGCGACAGGCAAAATCAGCAAATAAGTGAGGAGATAAGTTATGGAGCGGACAATTAAAGAGACAGGCAACATAACTTATCAATCCGAACTTATCCTTGACATCTACCTTGAAATTCTTTGTTTAGGTAAATGTCAAGGATTAATTCGCCCAAATAACTTACTCATACCTAAAGGTATTCGTAAGTTATGGGCTCATTAAATGACAGACGAAAAGCTTTTAACAGTCAGGGATGTTTCTTTGCTATTAGGCGTTTCGGAGAGAGAGGTACTGGATCTTGCAGAAAGCGGCAAAATTCCCGCCTATAAGGTAGGAGGTGTTTATCTTAGATTTAAGCATGAACAGGTCGAAAATTACCGAAAATCCCATCCTCCGCTTTTACATAAGGCCCAAGCTAAGGAAAATTATTCCCTGCGCGAAAAATTTTCCGATTTTTTCTACTTCAATGATTTTTATATCATTTCCATCATCGCCATAGCCTTAATCATACTTATCATATTCAGGGGTTAATAGATTAGATGGCTCAAAAGTCTGGATTTTGCGACTTGGGATTTGCCAGGATTGACATAGGCAGGAAAAAGCGCAGGGGTTTTTCGGAGGCGGTATACGCACCCGGCAAAGATAAGCAGCAGATAGAGGAGATAATCCGTGCGTTGGTAAAAAAGAGGCAGGATGTCCTGATTACCAGGCTGCCAAAGCCTGTTTTTTCCTATCTTAAAAAGTCATTCCCCCGATTAAAGTTTAATCCTAAAGCAAAACTAGGGTTTCTTGATGTCTGCCGCAAGAAAGCAAGAAGTGGATTAGTGCTGGTTATCTGCGCCGGGACTTCCGATATCGCCGTTGCTGAAGAGGCCGCAGCTACGGCTGAAGTGATGGGTAATTACGTCAAGAGGCTATACGACGTAGGCGTTGCCGGAGTGCACCGCATTGTAAAATACTTAGATTTATTACGGCAATCCAAGGTAATCATAGTAGCGGCAGGTATGGAGGGTGCTTTGGCAAGCCTGGTCAGCGGCCTGGTAAATTGCCCGGTAATTGCCGTGCCTACGAGCTGCGGTTACGGCGCCAGCTTCAAAGGGCTTTCTGCGCTTCTGACGATGCTCAACAGTTGTTCTCCGGGAGTGGCGGTTGTTAATATTGATAACGGCTTCGGAGCGGGGTATTTCGCCGCGTTAGTTAATAAATAAGTAGCGAGGGGTGAATAGTGGGGGGAAAGGGGAAAGTTAGCATAAGGCGAGCCGTTGTATTCCACGGCCATTTAGGGCCTTATTTAATCTTAGGCCTTAGGGCAGGAGAAATTGCCTTGAAGAAACTAAGGTGCAAAAAATATTTCAGTTTAGAAGTTAGGGTTTGGGGTGCGGATAAAAAACCAAGATCTTGTCTCATTGATGGCCTGCAATTATCCACAGGCGCAACCTACGGTAAAGGCAATATAAAAAAAGTAAACGGTGCAATAATTAAAATAATGTTTTATAATTATAGCAACCATAGAAGGATTATTTTGAAATTCAAGGATAACCTTATTAAGAAATTAAGAGGGGTGAAGGATCATAGAGATTCGGAATTATTGGCTAAGCAATTATATAACGAGAAATTTTCGGATCTTTTTACCATTACCCATCGCTACTAACTACTTACTACTATAAGACATGGCGCTTTCCGGATTGGATATTTATAAATTGCTGCCGAAAACAAACTGTAAAGACTGCGGCTTTGTCACTTGCCTTGCTTTTGCCATGCAGCTGGCAAAGAAGGCGGTAAGTATCGATAAATGCCCTTATTTATCGGATGAGGCAAAAAAGGTCCTGGCGGAATCGAGCCTGCCGCCGATAAAATTGATTACAGTCGGGGAAGGCAAGGATAGCTTACAGGTAGGCAATGAAACGGTATTATTCCGCCACGAGGAGAAATTTCACCATCCTTGCGGTCTGGGGGTGATTATTGACAGCGCTCTCGGCGAACCAGAGATTGACCGGAAGCTTAAACAAATAAGTAAATTGAATTTTGAGCGCGTAGGGCAGGCTTTAAGCGTGAATTTGATAGCGGTAAAACAGGGCAAGGATAAGGGTAAATTCATTGAAACAGTAAAGAAGGTAAATACCCAATCATCTTTAGGGATAGTATTGATGGGGGATGACCTGTCTGCTACAGAAGCAGCATTAAAGATAGCCGCCAAAAAGAAGCCTTTATTGTACGGAATTAGGGAGGCTGATTATGCCAAAGCCGCAGCTTTGGTAAAAGAATGCCCGGCTTCGATAGTTGTTTCGCATCCTGAATTGCAGGGGCTTTCGGAATCCGTTTTGGAGTTGAATAAACTCGGGGCGACAGATTTAGTCCTAGACACCGCAAAAAAGGGTTGCCTAGAGAAGTTGCATGATTTTACTCAGATCCGCAGGCAGGCGCTTAAAAAAGGCAACCGCAGCTTAGGTTACCCGGTAATCGCGGTGATCGATGATTTTGATCCCTACGAAGAGGCGATCGAAGCTGCCACTTGTATCTGTAAATACGCGAGCATAATTCTGGTTTCCTGCCCTGATTCATGGCAGGCGTTTTCCCTGCTTACTTTACGGCAGAATATTTATACCGACCCGCAGAAGCCGCTGCAGATCGAGCCTAATCTTTATCCCGTCGGGCAGGTGAATAAGGATTCGCCGGTACTAATTACCACTAATTTTTCCCTCAGCTACTATACGGTATTGGGGGAGGTTGAGGCAAGTAAGATCCCTGCTTATATCGTAAGCGTGGATACCGAAGGGATGTCAGTGCTTACTGCCTGGGCAGCGGAAAAATTTACTCCTGAGAAAATCAATGATTCAATAGAGAAGTTCGGCGTCAAGGATGCAGTTTCCCATAAGAGCGTAGTTATTCCCGGTTATGTTGCGGTGATCAGCGGAGACCTGGAGGAAAAATCCGGGCGCAAGGTAATCGTCGGCCCCAAAGAGGCCGCCGGAATACCTTCGTTCCTGAAGAATCTAACCTAACGGATGAGCAAATTTAAAGTAACCTTTTATCCTGAAAACAAAAGCGTGGAAGTGACCAAGGATACCAGTATACTTTCCGCGGCGATAAGCGCGGGGATATATATAAACTCTTCCTGCGGAGGAGACGGCGTCTGCGGCAGGTGCAAAGTATTGATTAAGAAAGGGCGGGTCTTATCCCAGTCAACCGGGTTGCTTAGCGAAGAAGAGAAAGATTCCGGATTGCGCTTAGCCTGTTTAACAAAGGTTCAGGGGGACGCCGAGGTAGAAATCCCGCAGGAATCCAGGATAGACCTCCAGACGGCGGGAGGCGGATATGCCGAACTTAATCCGCAGGTGGAAGAGATACAAATAAAGGCCTGGGCGGGAGAAAAAGATTTCGCCTATCTGCCGCTCACTAGGAAAATCTACCTTGAACTTTCTCCTCCGGGCCTGGATGATAAGCTCAGCGATTTAGAGAGGATCTACCGGCATCTCAAGCAAAGAGAAAAAACACCTGTCTTAAGGACAGGTATCTCCAATATCCGCGGCCTAGGCGAGCTCTTGCGCTCCTCTGACTGGAAAGTAACGGTTACGCTGGTAAAGCGGAGCGGCTCAACCGAGATTACCATGATCGAGCCGGGTAATACCTCTAAAAGAAATTTCGGCTTTTGTTTTGATATCGGTACCACCACTATCTCCGGGCAGTTAGTTGACTTGAATACAAAAAAACAACTGGGGACAAAAGCCGCTTATAATAAGCAGGCGACTTTCGGCAGTGATATTATCTCGCGCATCATTTATGCCGGTAAGCCTGAGGGAATGGAAAAGCTGCATTGGGCGGTAACCACAGGCATAAATGAGATTATTCACGGGTTAACCGATGGCGAGAAGGTTGACTTAAACGAAGTTACTTCTATCGCCTGCGCCGGAAATACCACAATGATGCATTTGTTATTGCGTATCGCTCCGACTTACTTAAGGCGGGAGCCTTATGTGCCGACAGCAAATTTTCTGCCGGTTTCACGCGCTATAGAAGCCGGTATAAAAATAAATCCGCATGGGATACTGGCATGCAGCCCGGGGGTCGCCAGTTATGTCGGCGGCGACGTGACTGCCGGCATATTATCCTGCGGGCTTGATGAAAAGAAGAAGTTATCGCTCTTAATTGATATCGGAACCAACGGCGAGATTGTCCTGGGAAACCGGGAGTTCATGGTTGCCTGCGCTGCTTCAGCCGGTCCGGCATTTGAGGGTAGCGGCGTAACGAGCGGCATGAGGGCAAGCGCAGGGGCAATAGAAGAGGTTTCGATTCAGCCGGATAGTTTTGATGTTTCGTATCGGACTATCCGCGATGCTAAGCCGCGCGGTATCTGCGGCTCCGGATACATTGATCTATTGGCAGCTTTGCTGAAAGCCGGAATTTTGGATAAAGACGGAAAGATAAAGGCCCTAAAACACCGCCGGATCAGGGATGGCGAATCTGGCAGGGAATTCGTGATAGTTTTCAAGGATGATTCGGGCTGGGAAGCGGATATAGTCGTAAATGAGGCTGATATTGACAACCTTAAGCGCGCTAAGGCAGCGATTTATTCCGGTGTTTCTGCCATGTTGCGCCATATGAGCTTAAGCCTCGAAGATATTGAAGAGATTTTTATCGCCGGAGGTTTTGGAACGTCGCTGGATATAGACAGTGCGGTTAAGATCGGTCTTCTCCCGGATCTGCCGAAGGAGCGTTTCATATTTGTCGGCAACAGCTCGCTATCCGGGGCACAACTGATGCTTTTATCCGACGAAGCAAGAGAAAAGCTGGTAGATATCGCCAATAAAGTCACTTATTTTGAATTGTCGGCAGAGCCGGCTTATATGGAAGAGTATATGGCGGCATTATTTTTTCCGCATACGGATTTAAGTAAATTTCCTTCTCTTAAGAAATGAGCCATATTATTGCTATTGCCGGCAAAGGGGGGACAGGTAAAACAACAATCGCCGCGTTGTTAGTAAGGATTATCAAAGAAAAAAAGCTGGGTTCAATTTTAGCTATAGACGCTGACCCCAACAGCAATTTAGGAGAATATTTGGGGGTTCCCGCGGCGGCTACTATCGGCACTATCCTCGACGGGATTTCCGGAAATCCGGGTAAAATCCCCGCCGGGATGACCAAAGAGAGGTTTATCGAGTATGAGGTACAGACTGCTGTAGCTGAGTCAGAAGGTTTCGACCTTTTGACTATGGGCAGGCCTGAGGGCCCGGGGTGTTATTGCTACGTAAATAATGTATTAAGGAATGCAGCGGCCAAATTGATTGGAGAATATGATTATGTAATAATAGATAACGAAGCGGGGCTGGAACATTTCTCCCGCCGTACGACCAGAAGCGCAGATTCTCTGGTGATAGTCTCCGATGCATCCTCTGCCGGGTTAAGGGCGGTAAGAAGGATAAATGATCTGGTGGGGGAGCTTAAAATCAAGATTAACCGGGCCTTTCTTATGATAAACCGTTTCAGCGAAGACTTGCCTGCGGGAAAATTATCCGGGATTAAACCGCAGTATTTAGGTTTTATACCTCAGGATCCCGAAATAGAAAGTTTAAGCCAAGATGGCGGCTCGGTTTTTGATTTAAAAAATAATGCAGTGAGTGTTATTTCTTTGCGTAAACTCGGAGAAAGAATATGGAATTAGCCACTGATAACTGGCAGCAGGCAGTTTCTGTAGTAAGTATAGGCGCCGCTAATCAGGAAGGCGGCTCCAGAAGCAATGTCGTGCATATCGGAGGAGAGAAGGGGCTTCCTTTTCTCGGCGGCAGAGACGCTATGCCGCATAAGCCGCAGGTGGCTTATGAAATCTGGGATAGTGCCCCTCTTGATTGGCCGCAGGAGTTAGCCGCGCAGTACAAAGATTTTTTTTCTGATCCGCTTGCCTGGGCGCAGATGTGCGTAGAGAAGTATCATGCGCAGTTAATTTGCCTTAAACTGGCAGGTGCCCATCCTGATTCCGGGGATAAAACCCCAGACGCAGAGGCAAAACTTGTTGCTCAACTTTTAAAGAAAGTTAAAGTGCCGTTGGTGATCGTCGGATGCGGAGATGATGCAAAAGATAACCTGGTTATTCCTGCATGCTGCGAAGCCGCTAAGGGAGAACGTTGCCTTATCGGCAGTGCAGTTACGGATAATTATAAAACGATTACCGCCAGTGTCCTGGCTGACGGCCATAACATTATCGCCGAATCTCCGATAGATATCAATATCGCAAAACAACTGAATATCCTGATTTCCGATATGGGGCTGCCTTTGGAGAGGATTGTGATAAATCCGACTATCGGCGCTTTAGGTTACGGCCTGGAATATGCCTATTCGATAATGGAGCGCGCGCGGCTGGCTGCTTTATCAGGGGATAAGACCGTGGCCTCTCCTTTTATCTGTTTTGTAGCTCAGGAGAGTTGGCGCGCCAAGGAAGCAAAAGCAGCGCAGAGCGATTTTCCCGCCTGGGGCCCGGATAAAGAAAGAGGTATTATCTGGGAGGTTATTACAGCTACAGCGCTTTTACAGGCCGGAGCGGATTTACTGGTGATGCGGCATCCGGCAGCAGTTGAGAAAGTGAATAGATATATAGATAAAATGATGGGAGGTTAAGGTCGAGCAGATTATTCTTGACCTTGACCTCAGGAGTTTTTCTTAATGTTTATAATCGGCGAGCTAATCAACGGAATGTACCAGAATATAGGTAAGGCGATTAAAGATAAGGACAAGCCGGCTATCCAGGAATGTGCGCTTAAACAGATAAAAGCCGGAGCTGATGCCCTAGATATAAATTGCGGGCCGGCATCAAAGGATCCGGTTACCGACATAAAGTGGCTGGTAGAGACTGTGCAGGAGGTTACGGATAAGCCCCTTGCGCTGGATTCCAGCAAACCCGGCGTAATCGAATCAGGTTTGAAGGTGATAAAGAATAAGGCAATCATTAATTCCACTACCGCTGACCAGCAGAAACTGGATATACTTATACCCCTTGCAAAGCAATACGGGGCTAAACTGATCGGCCTGACTATCAGTACGAAGGGCGTCCCGCAGACTAAGGATCAGCGGCTTGAGTTAGCAGCTATGATTATATCATCCGCTTCCGATAAAGGCTTTCCCCCGCAGGACCTTTATATTGATCCGATCGTGCTTCCGGTAAATGTTGCCCAGGCGCAGATGCCCGATATCATTGAATCAATACATGAATTTAAGATTGTCTGCGAACCACCGGTAAACACCATAGTCGGCTTAAGTAATGTCTCTCAGGGCACACAGGCGCGCAATTTAATCAACCGTACTTTTCTGGTTATGGCTGTTACGCGCGGTCTGGATGCGGCGATCCTTGACCCCTTGGATAGAGAATTGATGGATGCTGCGATTACCGCAGAATTGATTTTAAATAAGCAGATTTATTGTGATTCATATTTAGATGCCTACAGAAAGAAATCGTAAATCCAAGAGGATCTTCCGTAAGGTTTTCAGGTTCAACGGATTCCGCAACGGCCTTAAATTTGCCGGCCGCGGGATAATCTACCTGTTTCTTTATCACCGTAATATGCGCGTGATTTTTATGATCGGTATTGCGGCGTTTCTGGCTGGATTCTTCTTTAAATTAAGAGGGATCGAACTGGCGATACTCTGCGCTACGATCACACTAGTCTTTATGGCGGAGATTTTTAATACGGCAATCGAGATGTTGATGGATATGCTCTCACCGCGATATAATATACGCCTGAAGCTGATTAAAGATATCGCGGCTGCGGTGGTATTATTGACTTCCTTAAATGCGGCCGCCGTCGGTTACATACTTTTTGTCAGAAGGTTGCTTCGCTGAAAGAGAGGACGGATGAAAAAAATTGTTATAGCTGATGATGAATCACCGATCAGGGATATGCTTAAAGAAAGATTAGAGAAGCAGAAGTTTGACGTGCTTACTGCCTCCGACGGACAAGAAGCTTTTATTATCTGTAAGAATCATCTACCGGATTTAGTGCTTCTGGATATCGCCATGCCGGTTATGGATGGCTATGAAGCATGCCAAAAGATTAAAACAGATCCCCGCACCCGAAAGATCCCGGTTTTATTTTTGACTGGCAAGGAGCTTAATCCCGATGGTATAATGAAGCGTTGCCGGGATTTATGCGCGGACGGTCATATATCCAAAAGTTCATCGCTTAAAGAATTAGTTGATAAGATAACTGAGGCAATTAAGGCGGCGTAACTCAGTCTGATAGAGTAGTCGGCTCATACCCGATTTGTCACTGGTTTAAATCCAGTCGCCGCCACCAG
>CAYNRN010000005.1:0-43696 GCA_964399915.1 uncultured Planctomycetales bacterium | reverse complement strand
ATGCTGGAAGTCTATTGCGCCTATGCTGATTATAAGGATATGATGAACTTAGCACAGGAGATGATTACTTTTGCGGCAAAGGAGGTTTTGGGAAGAACGGATTTTTCTTATCAGGGAAAGAAGGTCGATTTAAGTACCCCCTGGCAGGAGCGTTCATTTGCCGATACCGTCAGGGAGAAATTCGCTATTGAGCCGGGGGATGATCCTGCGCTAATGCTGAATAAACTGCACAGTAAGGGTTTTGCCAAAGAGGCAAACAGGCTTAGCCGCAGCCAGGTAGCTAAAGTGATTGAGGATATCCTTGAGCAGGAGTTAAGCGTTAACCCGACTTTTGTCACCGATTATTTTACCAATCTCTGCCCGCTGGCTAAGGCAAAAAAAGATAATCCTTTGATTTCGGAGCGGTTTGAGTTATATATCGCCGGGCTTGAAATCGGCAACGCCTATTCGGAGTTAAACGACCCGGTAGAGCAGAAGCGGCGCTTTCAGGAGGAAATCAAGGATGCTGCGGCTGATGAAAAGAAGGGGCTGGATGAAGATTATGTTATTGCCTTAGAACACGGCATGCCCCCTGCAGGAGGTTTGGGCATCGGCATAGACCGGCTGGTGATGCTCCTGACAGACCAGCCTTCGATCAGAGAGGTGATATTGTTTCCGCTACTTCGGCCCTTGAGCGGGACAGATCCCGTCGAGGTTGTTTAACTAGAATTTTAGAAGGGACCTGTCCCGACCTATATTCTATGTTTACTGAAATTTTTATCAGTTTCAGGTACCTTTTTACAAGGCGCAAAGAGCGTTTTATTTCGCTGATCAGTATTATTTCCATTTCCGGCATTGCCATCGGGGTGGCGGCATTAATCGTGGTGATCGGGGTGATGAGCGGATTTGATAAGGATTTGCGCGATAAGATAGTCGGCAATTACGCTCACATTACGATTTCCGGTTATAAAGGCATCACTACCGAAGAGTACCGCGATATAGCGCGTAAAATTTCGCGCCTGCCGCAGGTAAAAGCGATCAGCCCGTACTTGGCAGGGCAGATCCTGCTTAAACAAGGGAATCGCTTCTTTGCCGTAGGGATCAAAGGCATAGATCCCCGGAGGGAAAAATCAGTTTCTCTAATCAGCCGGTATATGACCAAAGGAGAACTCTTAAGCGTAAATACCGGCGGGATTATCTTAGGCAGGGAACTGGCGTTTTATCTGGGAGTCCTGCCGGGTTCGGAGGTTACGGTTTATTCTCCGACGGGTAAGCAATTTAAACTTAGAGTCACCGGGCTCTTTGCTTCCGGGATGTACGATTACGATATGAACCTTGTTTTTACCTCTATCTCTACAGCCAGGCAATTGTTAGGTATGGAAGGCCAATTCGGGGCGATTTCGGTGAAACTGGATAATCTTTATTCGGCTGATAAAGTGAGAAATGACTTAATCCGGGTATTAGGGGCTAATTATATTATCAAGACCTGGACTGAGGCTAACGCGAATTTCTTCGCGGCGTTAAAACTTGAGAAACTGACGATGTTCATTATTCTGACCTTAATCGTATTAGTTGCCGCTTTTAACATCGCCAGTACCCTGATTGTAATGGTTGTGGAAAAGACCCGGGATATCGGCATCCTTAAAGCTATCGGCATGACCGAGAAGAGGATTAGAAGGATTTTCACTTTACAGGGTTTGATCATCGGCTCAAGCGGCACAATCTTGGGTTTTTTAGGGGGGTTAGGTTTGTGTTTTCTCTTAAAGAAATACCAGTTTATAAAACTGCCTCAGGATATTTATTATCTTGACCGGCTGCCGGTATCTATACAGCTCTGGCCGGATATGATATTGATTGCCTTAGCTTCAATGCTGATTACGCTGATTTCGACGATTTACCCGGCCTCTAAAGCAGCGGGTTTAAATCCGGTGGAAGCATTGAGGTACGAATAACCGAATATATGCTAGAAGCCAGAAATATCTATAAGACATATTCCTCTGACAGCAAAGAGCTGGAAGTGCTTAAGGGGGTTAACCTGTATATTGCTGAGGGGGAATTCTGCGCTATTGTCGGGCCTTCCGGAGCCGGCAAGTCCACGCTCCTGCATATATTAGGGGGGTTGGATTATCCTACCCGCGGAGAAGTCATTTTAGGGCAGGAAGAGATCTACTCGCTGGATGATCAGGCGCTCTCCCTGATCAGGAATAAAAAAATCGGTTTTGTTTTCCAGTTCTACCATCTGTTGTCTGAGTTTACGGTTTTAGAAAATGTGATGATGCCGGGACTAATAAGCCACAAGCCGCCCCCTTGCGGGGGCAGGCAAGCCGCAAGCCACAAGTTAAAAGAAAAAGCGGAAGAGCTTTTAAAACAGGTAGGGTTGAGCGATAGGGCTACGCATTTCCCGAGCCAGCTTTCCGGAGGAGAGAGGCAGCGGGTAGCGATTGCCCGGGGGTTGATTAACCAGCCGCAGGCCCTGCTTTGCGATGAACCGACAGGCAATCTCGATTCAAAATCAGGGCAGGAGATATTTGCGTTACTGAAAAATATCAATTCAGAAAACCGTATGAGCATCGTATTAGTAACGCATAACCTGGAATTGGCAAAGGCAGCCGGAAAAGTCTATCATCTTAAAGACGGTTTACTTTTTAATTAGGAGGGCGATATGAAGGTCTATATCAACGGGAAATTTTATGAGAAGGAGCAGGCGAAGATTTCTGTATTCGACCACGGCCTTTTATACGGCGACGGAGTTTTTGAAGGCATCCGCTCCTATAAACGGCGGGTTTTTAAATTAAAAGAGCATATTGACCGGCTTTTTGAGTCGGCGCATGCGATCATGCTGGATATTCCTCTAAGCAAGGAGCAGTTAATTAAGGCGGTTGCCCAGGCGCTTAAAATAAACGATCTTAATGACGGGTACGTGCGCCTGGTGGTTACCCGCGGAGAAGGCGATTTAGGGCTTGACCCGCGTAAGTGCCGGGGCCGCGCCAACATAATCATCATCGCCGATAAAATCAAACTTTATCCGCAAGCCCTGTATAAAAACGGCATGGAGATAATCACGGTGGCCACAACGCGCAATTCCCATGAGGCCTTAAATCCGCAGATGAAGTGCCTTAATTACCTCAATAACATCATGGCTAAGATTGAGGCGGTGCAGGTGGGTTACGAGGAAGCATTAATGCTTAATGACCAGGGGTACGTGGCAGAGTGCACCGGAGATAATATTTTCATCGTCAGTAAAGGCGAATTATATACGCCTCCTGAGATTATGGGTGTTCTACGCGGGGTTACGCGCGATACCGTGCTTGAGGTGGCAAAGAAAGCGAAGATCCCTACGCACGAACATGTTTTTACCCGTCATGAACTTTACATCGCGGATGAGTGTTTCTTGACCGGAACGGCCGCGGAGATTATCCCCGTGGTTAAAGTGGACAGCCGCGTTATCGGAAGCGGCAAACCGGGGAAGATCACGCTTTCCCTGATGAAGAGGTTTAAGGGGTTGACTCGGACAACGGGAATAAAATACTAGAGGTTTGCTTATGCTTTGTAATATCTGCGGTAAAAATCCGGCAACCGTGCATCTGACCGAGATTGTCGATGATCAGATGAATGAGTTGCATCTCTGCGAAGAGTGCGCCCGGCAGAAGTCTGTGGCGATGGAGCAGCATTTCGGCTTAAGCGATTTACTCGCCGGATTGGCGGAATTTGATAAGACCGCCAAAGGCAAGGAAACGGTACAGGAAGTCGCGGTCAAATGCCCTAACTGCGGCCTGACTTATACTGATTTCAGGAAGATCGGCAGGCTTGGTTGCGGTGAGTGCTATACCGCTTTTAAGAAATACCTCTTGCCGTTACTAAAGCGGATACACGGCTCTGACCATCACACCGGCAAGTCGCCGGCGGCGCCCCAGGTAAGAGGCGCGGCTAAAAAATTTGCCGGCCTTGATGATTTGCGCCAGAAATTACAGAGGGCAATTGAAACGGAAGCTTTTGAAGAGGCGGCCCGTATCCGCGACCAGATCAGGGAATTAGAAAAAAGGCCGTCAACCGCCAACCGAAAACCGAAGGCCGAATAAGATACAAAGGCAAATTATATGAAACTTAACGATCTGCTTAATCATACCAGCGAATGGCTTAAGGGCACCGGCCCTAATTCGGATATCGTCATCTCCAGCCGAATCCGCCTGGCGCGCAACCTTGATAAGGCAAGTTTTCCCCACTGGGCGGATAGCAAGCAGTCGCAAGCGACGTCCGATCAGATACAGCAGGCAATTGCGAAGGTGGATTACCTTAAAACCACCGCCGTCTTTAAGCTAAGCGAGATGGATTCGCTTGATAAGCAGTTTTTAATCGAAAGGCACCTGATGTCCTATGAGCACGCCCAGAAATCCGACAGTAAGGCCGTGGCCATAGACGAAGAAGAGGTGGTCTCTGTGATGATTAACGAGGAGGACCATATCAGGATGCAGGTGATGCAATCCGGGTTTAACCTTTTTGAGGCCTGGAGCATAATTAACCGCATAGACGATGCGCTCTCCAAAGAATTGAAATTTGCCTTTTCGCAGGAGTGGGGGTATCTCACTGCCTGCCCTACTAATGTCGGCACAGGCATGCGCGGTTCGGTGATGCTGCATCTGCCTGCCCTGGTGATGACCCGCCAGATTGATAAAGTATTGGCAGCGATTTCAAAACTTTCTTTTACCACGCGCGGGCTCTACGGCGAAGGCACCAAGGCAAGCGGAAACTTTTTCCAGATTTCGAATCAGGGGTCGCTTGGCCACGGAGAAGACGAGATCATCAGCAATATCAACAGCCTGATCCGCCAGATTATCGCTCAGGAGAATCAGGCCAGAGAAACGATGCTCTTGCGCAATAAGGCGCTGATTGAAGACCGGGTTTACCGCAGTTTCGGTATCCTTAAAAACGCCCATATCATCTCGAGCCAGGAGACCGCGGAATTATTATCGATTATGCGCCTGGGTTTGGACTTGGGTATGATCAAAGAGATCGACCGCCGCAGTATCAATGAGCTTTTTATCGTGACACAGCCGGCGCACCTGCAGAAGTTAGAGGGTAAGCGGCTTTCTTCGCAGGAGCGGGATGTTAAAAGAGCGGATATTATCAGGAGCAGGTTAAAAATTTAACAGGAGGAAATGATGTTTAACAGATTCACCGAACGCGCGCGTAAAGTAATCATATTAGCCAAAGAAGAGGCAAGGCGTTTTAACCATGACTATATCGGCACCGAACATATTCTGCTCGGGCTTATCCGCGAAGGAGAAGGGGTAGCTGCTGCGGTATTGCAGAAGCTGGGGCTCTCTTTAGAGAATATCAGGCTTGAGATAGAAAAACTCGTCCAGCCCGGGCCCACCACCCAGATTATTGGAGATATCCCTTTTACCCCGCGGTCAAAAAAGGCATTGGAATTAGCCGCGGAAGAGGCGCGTTCATTAGGCCACAATTATATCGGCACCGAACATCTTCTGCTCGGGCTTATCCGTGAGGGCGAAGGAGTTGCCAGCCAGGTTTTGCTGAACCTGGGGCTGGATCTAAACAGTGTCAGGAATGAGGTAATGGAATTGTTAGGTTCGGCCTTGCCGGGATTCGGCCAGCAGAACCAGCAGGCAAAAACCAAAACTCCCGCGCTGGATGCCTTTGGCAGGGATTTAACCGCGCTTGCCCGCGACAATAAGCTCGATCCGGTGATTGACCGCAAGATGGAGATAGAGCGCGTGATACAGATATTGAGCCGCCGCACGAAAAATAATCCCGTGCTTCTGGGCGAAGCAGGAGTGGGCAAGACCGCTATTGTCGAAGGATTAGCGCAGGCGATTATCGCCGGAAATGTCCCTGAGATTTTGAGGGGTAAGCGCATGGTCGTTCTGGACCTGGCCTTGATGATCGCCGGAACCAAATACCGCGGCCAGTTTGAAGAGAGGATTAAAGCGGTAATGGAGGAGATCAAGCGTTCGCAGGATGTGATTATCTTTATTGACGAACTGCATACTTTAGTCGGGGCCGGGGCTGCGGAAGGCGCGATTGACGCCTCAAACATACTGAAGCCGGCCTTATCGCGCGGCGAGATCCAGTGTATCGGCGCTACCACTATGGATGAATACAGGAAATATATAGAAAAGGATGCAGCGCTTGAGCGCAGGTTCCAAACCATCATGGTTGAGCCTCCGTCGGTAGATCAGACCGTAGAGATCCTTAAAGGCCTACGCGATAAATATGAGGCGCACCACAGGGTGAAATTCACTGACGCAGCGCTTGAAGCAGCGGCAAAAATGTCCGATCGTTATATCTCAGGCAGGTTCCTGCCGGATAAGGCCATAGATTTGATTGATGAGGCAGGTTCGCGCGCGCGCTTGAATGTATTGGTAGTCCCCGGCGATATTAAGAAACTTGAAGAAAGAGTGGAGAGCTTAAGGAAAGAAAAGGAAGCTTATATAAAATCGCAGGATTTTGAAAAAGCAGCTTCATTAAGGGATCAGGAGAGGCAGGCGCGCCAGGAACTTGAACAGCATAACCGCACCTGGTCTGCGGCAAAAGACAAGATGCGGCCTGAAGTCGGGGAAGAGGAGATTGCCAATATTGTCTCTCAATGGACGGGAATTCCGATTTTCAGGTTGGAAGAAAAAGAAAGTGAAAAACTGCTTAAGATTGAAGAGGAGCTGCATAAGAGGGTAATCGGGCAGGAGGAGGCGATTAAGACGATCGCCCAGGCAGTCAGGCGTTCGCGCGCCGGGATAAAAGACCCGAAGAGGCCGATTGGTTCGTTTATCTTCTTAGGGCCTACCGGAGTGGGGAAAACTCTTTTAGCGCGCGCTCTAGCAGAGTTTATGTTCGGCGATCAGGACGCGCTCCTGCAGTTGGATATGTCCGAATACATGGAGAAATTCAATGTTTCGCGTTTGATCGGCGCTCCTCCGGGTTACGTGGGATACGAAGAGGGCGGACAGCTTACCGAGCGGGTAAGGCGCAGGCCTTACGCGGTAATCCTCTTAGATGAAATTGAAAAAGCCCATCCTGACGTATTCAACCTTTTGCTGCAGGTTTTTGAAGACGGCCGCCTGACGGACAGTTTCGGCAGAAAAGTGGATTTCCGCAACACCATCATCATTATGACTTCCAACGTCGGTGCCGAACTTATCCGCAAGACCGGTTCTTTAGGATTTAAAGCCCAGAAGGAAGAGGTAAGCTATCAGGAGATGAAGGATAAACTGCTTGAAGAGGTCAAGCGCACTTTTAAGCCCGAGTTTCTCAACCGAATAGACGATACCATTGTTTTCCGCCAGCTGGTTAAGGATGACCTGCACCGGATTATTGATATTGAAATCGGGTTCGTCGCCGAGCGGCTTAAAGAGCATAACATTGAGCTTGATGTTTCTTCTGAGGCAAAAGAATTGCTTATTGAAAAGGGCTTTGACCCGGTTTTCGGCGCGCGTCCCTTAAAGCGGACTATCCAAAGGTTCCTTGAGGATCCTCTGGCTTCAGAGATAATCTCCAAGCATATCAAAGACGGCTCAACGGTTAAGGTAAGCAGAAAGAACGAAGAGCTGATTTTCGAATCATGACAAGATTCTTCTTCATCTATTTCGGCAGGCGGGTACGCACTTTCCTGTATTTTTTAGGCGGGATAGCTAATTTAAGCTTTCAAACCGTCTATTTATCCTTTGTGCCGCCCTTTAAGAAAGAGCGCGTCATCGAGCAGATTAAAAAATCCGGCTATGACAGCTTACCGATTGTGGGGTTGGTGGCGCTTTTTATCGGTTTTATCTTCGCGCTTCAGACGGCATATTTTATGCAGCGCATGGGCTCGGAGATGTATATCGCAAGCCTGGTTGCGCTTGCCTTAGTAAGAGAATTAGGGCCGGTGATTACTGCCTTAGTCGTAGCCGGCAGGGTAGGGGCGGCTAATACCGCAGAACTCGGGTCGATGCAGGTGACCGAGCAGATAGATGCCCTGGAGGTATTCGCAACTAACCCGATAAAATATCTGGTAGTCCCCAGGTTCCTCGCCTTAAGCATAGTCCTGCCTTTATTGACGCTTTTTGCCAATGCTGTCGGGATATTCGGCAGTTACTTAATCTGCGTCAATAAGCTGGGGATCTCCTCAAGCATGTATCTTCAGGTGACCTCTGAGGCCATGCTCTTTAAAGACCTCTTTACCGGCCTTTTTAAAAGTATATTTTTCGGCATGATTATTGCCATAGTTAGCTGTTACGAAGGTTTTAACGTTGAGGGCGGCGCTGAAGGAGTAGGGCAGGCCACTACGCGCTCGGTGGTAATCACTTTTATTTCGATTATTATCGCCGACTGTTTTTTTACCGCGATATTCTATTTTATCTTTCCATGATCGATATCAGAGGGTTAAGTAAATCTCTGGCAGGCAAGAAAGTCCTCGACGGGCTTTCCCTGCATATTGATAAGGGCGTGACTTGCACCATTATCGGCCGTTCGGGTTGCGGCAAGAGCGTCTTATTGAAGCATATCGTGGGGATCTTAAAGCCGGATCAGGGAGAAGTGATTGTTGACGGGAAAAATGTCGGCAGATTAAATGATAAAGATTTAGCCGCCCTGCGCATGGAGCTTGGGCTGGTATTCCAGGGAGGCGCGCTTTTTGATTCCATGACGGTTGCGGAAAACGTCGGTTTTGGTTTAATCGAGCATGATAATATCAGCCAGAAAGAGCTGCTTGAACGCATTGAGGAATCGCTTAGCCTGGTGGGGCTCTGCGGCATAGGCAATCTCATGCCTGCTGAATTAAGCGGCGGGATGAAGAAACGCGTTTCATTGGCCAGAGCGCTTTGCATACGCCCTAAACTCATCCTTTATGACGAGCCGACTACCGGAGTGGATCCGATTACCGCAGACAGCATCAATGATTTAATCCGCAGCCTGCATGATAGGTTGAATGTCACTTCCATAGTAGTTACGCATGATATGACCAGCGCCTATAAAGTCTCCGATAGGATTGCCATGCTTTATCAGGGGAAGATAATTTTTGAGGGTACGCCGGATGAGGTTAAGGAGAATGATCACGGCGTGGTGCATCAGTTTGTCAGGGGCCTGGCGCACGGCCCGATTACCGAAACGCTTGAAAGCGGACATAGGATATGTCCTTGAAACCACGGAGGATATAAAATGATATTCGGCAAGACGAGAATGGAGCTGAAGGTCGGAGTCTTTGTTTTTATGGGGCTGGTGATTTTGGCGGTTTTCGTTTTCTCTATAGGGCAATTCAGGACCTGGACGCAGGGGTATGAAATCAGCGGGATCTTTAATTTCTCAAACGGTGTCAAGGTAGGAGCCCCTGTGCGGCTCGCCGGAGTCGATGTGGGCGAAGTCAAAGATGCCGACCTCTTTTTTTCCGAAGAGGAACAGAAAGATAAGGTCCGTATCAGGATCTGGGTCAGGAGCAAAGTTAAAATCCCGGCTGATTCGATGATTTTGGTCAATACGCTGGGGCTTTTAGGGGAAAAATATGTAGAGATAATGCCGGGCAAGGATTACGTTAATCTGCTTACGCATCGTCAGGAGATAATCGGCGTTGATCCCATGCCGATGCATGAGGTAACCGCCCTGGTTAAGGATATTGCCGTCAAGGTTGATAATAGTATCACCCGGATAAATAACGGTGAGGGTACGGTAGGCAAGCTGTTATTTGATGAGACCCTCTATGATGATCTTGAGGCGCTGGTAAAGGACTTGAAAAATAATCCCTGGAAGCTGATGTGGAAGACGAAGGAAAAGAAATAGGTTACCGGTATTATGCGTACTAAAACAATATTCGCCTGTCAAACCTGCGGTTATCAATCCCCTAAGTGGCTGGGGAAGTGCCCGGACTGCAACAGCTGGAATTCCTTTGTTGAGGAGGATTACGCATCCCCCGCGGCTAAATCAAAAGAACGCACTGCCCTTTACAGGGAGGCCCCGGTTTTGCTGAAAGACGTGGAAGTTAAAGAAGCAGGCCGGATGAAAACCGGCATCAGCGAGCTGGATAGGGTTTTAGGCGGCGGGATAGTTTTAGGTTCGGTGGTTTTAATCGGCGGAGACCCGGGAGTGGGAAAATCCACAATCTCGCTCCAGGTTTCTAATAAGCTCAGCGAAGCAGGCCGCACGATCCTTTACGTAAGCGGAGAAGAATCCGTAGCTCAGACAAAATTGCGCGCCGGACGCCTCTCACATTCCGGCGGAGAGCGGCTTTATATCGTCAATCAGACCGATCTTTCTTACATCATTGAATATGCCGCTAAGATCAAGCCGGATGTCTTGATTATCGATTCGATTCAGGTTATCTTTGACCCGTCTATCGGATCTTCCGCCGGCAGCGTAAGCCAGGTAAGGGAGTGCGCCGGTATTTTAACGCAATTAGCAAAGACTACCGGCACTGCAGTTTTTATTATCGGCCACGTGACAAAAGAAGGCACGCTCGCCGGCCCCAGGGTCCTTGAGCATATTGTGGATACCGTGCTTTATTTTGAAGGAGACAGGTTCTCGATTCACCGGATACTGCGGGCGGTAAAAAACAGGTTCGGCTCTACTAATGAAATCGGCGTCTTTGAAATGCGCAGCGAAGGCCTAAAGGAGGTGAAGAATCCTTCGGAGATATTTTTATCGGAGAGGCCAAAGGATGTTTCCGGTTCAGTCGTGGTATCGGTGCTGGAAGGTTCGCGGCCGCTCCTAATAGAGATTCAGGCACTGGTGAGCAAATCCGGATTTGGTTATGCCCGGCGCAGGGCCCAGGGGTTTGATTATAACCGTTTAAGCCTTCTGGTAGCGGTGCTTGAAAAACGCATCGGCTTGCACCTGGAGTCCGAAGATATTTTTGTCAATGTCGCAGGCGGCATTAAGGTCGAGGACCCCTGCGCTGATCTGGCCGTGACAGTAGCGGTTGCTTCGGCTTTCCGCGAGAAGCCGGTTATCGCCGATACGGTTATCTTAGGGGAAGTAGGCCTGGCAGCTGAAGTGCGCAGTATATCCCAGCTGCTTTTAAGGGTGAATGAAGCGGAAAAACTCGGCTTTAAGCATTGTATGATACCGAGGAATAATCATAAGAATATCGATAATTATAAAGGCAGTATAGAATTAATCCCCGTCTCTACATTAAAAGAGGCGCTGGATATCGCTCTGAAATAGGGAGGAATCATGAACTTATTATTCATCCGTATTCTTTTTGTGGTTACCAGTATGGCAATAGGGTTTCAGCTGGCTGATCCTCTTGGTGCGGGCTTATTCGGTGCCTTGATCGGCTTTTCGGCTTCGGCGTTGATTATCTTTGCAGAAATCGGCATGCGTAAAGTTTCGGTAAAAGGTTTATCAAGCGCTGTGTTCGGATTGATCCTCGGGTTAATCATGGCAAAGCTGATTACCGATGCCTTCAGCCTTGCCCCTTTGCCTGCGGAGACCCTCTATACCATCAGGGTCACTTTCACGATGGTTTTCTGTTACCTGGGAATGGTGATCGGATTACGCGGCAAGGACGAGTTTAATATTATTATCCCTTACGTGCGCCTGCGCCGGCAGGATCAGGCAGAAATAGTCGCGATACTTGATACCAGCGCGATCATCGACGGAAGGATTATAGATGTTTTCAAAACCAAATTCCTGGAAGGCAAGATTGTTATCCCGAAATTCGTGCTGAAGGAACTGCAGCATATTGCCGATTCCACCGATCCCCTGAAACGCCAGAGGGGCAGGAGGGGTTTAGAGATCCTGCATGCGGTTCAGAAAGAGTCTGGGCAGAATATTGTGATTAATGAAGAGGATTTTCCGGAGATTCCTGAGGTAGACGCAAAATTAGTGAGGTTAGCCCAGATACTTGAAGCCAAAATCCTCACCGTTGATTTTAACCTTAACCGGGTTGCCGGCATCCAGGGGGTAAAAGTCCTCAATATTAACGAGCTCTCCAATGCTCTAAAACCGGTGGTCTTTCCGGGAGAGCATATGCAGATAAAGCTGATTAAGGAGGGCAAAGAACATAATCAGGCAGTAGGTTATTTAGACGACGGGACCATGGTGGTAGTCGAAGACGCCAGGCGGCAGATCGGCCATGACGTAAAAGTAGTAGTCACTTCTGTGCTGCAGACTCAGGCAGGAAGGATGATTTTTACGAAAATAGAGCGATGAGTTATGTATCGGCAATAGTAGTAGCTGCGGGAAGGGGCCTGCGCCTTAAATCAAAAATCCCCAAGCCGCTGGTTAGGATAAACAAAAAACCGCTGATCAGTTATTCTCTCAATGCCCTCAGGGCATGCCCTTGGATAAAAGAGATTATTCTGGTGGCAAACCGGGGAAACCGGACAATCCTGAGACGCTCCTGCGAAAGAGTAGTTTTAGGAGGCAGACAACGGCGGGATTCGGTAAAGCACGGCCTTAAAGCTATAAGTCGCCGGGCGGATTTAGTCCTGATCCACGACGCCGCGCGACCGTTCATTGATAAAAAGATCGTTTCAAAGGCCATCAGTGCTGCTAAACGCTATGGCGCGGCGGTGGTAGGGGTGCCGGTGAAGAGTACAATAAAGAAAGTTGTCAGTTGTCAGTTGTCAGTTGTCAGAGTAAAAGAAACGATTAATAGAAAGCGGCTTTGGGAGATACAGACGCCGCAGGTGTTCAGAAAAGACCTAATACTGAAGGCTTATAGAAAATTCGCTTCCTTTCCGGCAACCGACGATGCGATGCTGGTGGAGAAGCTGGGTAAGAAGGTCTATATTGTTCCGGGTTCCTACAGCAATATCAAGATTACCACGCCTGAAGATTTACTGATAGCAGGAGCAATCGCTAAAAAATGGAAGAACGCATAGGCATCGGATATGATATTCACCGTTTAGTAGAAGGCCGCAAGCTTTTCTTAGGCGGCGTAGAGATACCCTATATTAAAGGCCTGCTCGGGCATTCCGACGGCGACGCCCTGCTGCATGCTGTCTGCGACGCGCTTCTGGGGACAATGGGAGGCGGAGATATAGGCGACAGGTTTCCGGATACTGACCCGAAGTATCACGGTATTGCCAGCTCCAACCTGCTGAGAGAAGTGGCGGATGAGCTTAAAGAAAAAAAGTTTGTTATTTTGAACTTGGATACAATAGTAATCGCCCAGGAGCCGTCAATCGCACCGTTTAAGAAACAGATAAAAGGGTCTATCGCCGCGATTCTCGGGATTAAAGATGATTGCGTAAATATTAAAGCCAAGACCAGCGAAAATCTCGGTGAGATAGGCAGGAAAGAAGCGATTGCCTGCTGGGCAGCGGTAATCACCGCGCCAAAGGGGGAAAAATGATTATTTGCCTGAAGGTTTTATACGTCCTTTATATCTTAATTATAATCAAGTTGACTGTGATTGCGGTGGTATTCAGAAAGGATATCTTAGCCGCGCAGAAGAGGGACCCGGCTGCCAAAGGCTTCCTGGAAGTGCTTTTGCTTTATCAGGGTTTTCATGCTTTAGTCGCCCATCGCAAAGCGCATTTCTTCTACCGGATACATTTTTTCCTCACTGCGCGTTTAATCAGCCAGGTTTCAAGGTTTTTTACCGGGATTGAAATCCATCCGGGAGCAAAAATCGGCAAAAGGTTCTTTATTGACCATGGGATGGGGGTAGTGATAGGAGAAACCGCGGTTATAGGCGATGATGTCCTTTTGTATCAGGGCGTGACTTTAGGCGGCACGGGCCTGGAAAAGGGGAAACGCCATCCTACTATCGGCAATAATGTGGTTATCGGCGGCGGAGCGAAGGTTCTCGGCAATATCACCGTAGGAGACAATTCTTATATCGGGGCAAACGCGGTGGTGATCAAAGACGTGCCCCCTAATTCCACGGTTGTCGGCGTCCCCGGAAGGGTCACCCGCCAGGACGGTAAAAAAATAGAAATCAGCCTTGACCATATCCACGTCTTGGACCCGATTATGCAGAATATAGAGGAGCTGGAAAAAAGAGTTAAGAACCTTGAGAACAAGTAGCTTTTTGCCTGCGGCCAATTGTTCGCGCACGGAATTTTTTTCCGTGTGCTTCGGTTTACTCGCTGCTTACGCAACTACTTTCGCGGGGGCGCTACTGCTTCAGCAGCTCGTAATTCCTCGCACACATTTGGAAAAAAATTCCTGATTGTGCGCTCACAATTGCCCTCCGGCAAAAAACTACATTATAAATAGCCAACTCAAGCTAAACGGATAATAACATGCATATCTATAATTCTTTAACTCGCAAGAAGGAAGAGTTCAAGCCTTTATATCCACCTGAGGTAAAAATGTACGTTTGCGGGCCAACGGTTTACGATGAAGCCCATATTGGCCATGCGCGCAGCGCTTATATTTTTGACGTAATTAGGCGGTATCTGGCATACCGCGGCTATAAGGTAAAATTTGTCAGGAATGTTACGGATGTAGACGATAAGATTATTGATAAAGCCAATAAGGAATTGCCCGGTAAAGACCTCAATACGGCGGTAAAAGAAATTTCCGCCAAATACCTTGATGCGTATCATCGCGATATGCAGGCATTAGGCATTGCTGTGCCTGACTATGAGCCCAAGGCGAGCGAATATATCGGGAAAATGGCGGGGTTTATAGAGGAGCTTATCAAAAAAGGAAAGGCCTATCAATCAGGGGCGGACGTGTATTTTGATATCAGTAAATCCGCTGGTTACGGAAAATTATCCAATCAATCGCTGGAGAAGATGGAATCCGGCTCAAGGGTATCGCCCCATGAAAATAAAAGGAATCCTTTAGACTTTGCGCTCTGGAAGCAAGCTAAAGAAAGCGAGCCGGCATGGGATAGCCCCTGGGGAAAAGGAAGGCCGGGATGGCATATAGAGTGTTCGGCGATGAGCTCTGATATACTCGGGGACAGCTTTGATATCCACGGAGGCGGCCTGGACTTAATCTTTCCTCATCATGAAAACGAAATTGCCCAGTCTGAAGCAGCAGGAAAAGGATTCGCAAAAGTTTGGATTCATCATGGCCTGCTAACCATTAACGGCCAGAAGATGGCAAAATCCCTGGGGAATTTCGTTACTGTGCAGGATTTTTTAGCTAAATATAAGAATCCCGATCTTCTCAAGTTATTGTTTTTATCCGCGCATTACGCGCATCCGGTTGACTATACCGAAGATAAGATAGAAGAGGCAAGGCTATCATTGGAGCGCATTATGATCCTGCTTGAGAAAACAAAAAAATATGAGCCGCAGGTTATGACGCAGAGGATCGGCGAAATAGGGGATATGAAGGAAAAATTCCTGAAAGCAATGGACGATGATTTCAACACTCCGCAGGCCATGGCAGCGGTTTTTGACCTGGTAACCATTGTGAATAAGCGGATTGAAGACGCGAATTTCGCAGGTGCAGCTGCGATTACGATAAAGGAGTTGTTAGTTATCCTGGGGATAGGGCTTAAATCAGTCGGGGCGCAATCCGGGCTTAGCGATACAGACATTGAGGCGAAGATCAAAGAGCGAAACGCCGCACGCAAGAATAAAGATTATAAGCTTTCCGATAAAATCAGGATTGAGTTGGAAGCAAAGGGCGTGATTTTAGAAGATACCAAGGACGGCACCACCTGGCGCAGAAAGATATAATAAGATTTGCGGAGGGGTTTGTGAGCGTGCATTAGAAAATTTTTGGCAAAAGTGCGCAAGGATTTACGAGCTGCTGGAGCAGTAGCTATACCGTTAGTCGTTGCGTAAGCAGCGAGTAAACCGCAGCACACGGCAAAAATTTTCAGCACGCGAACAAAGCCCACAGCAAAGCTTAATGAAACAGGACCCGCTAAAACCGAAAAGATTATGAAAGGCAAATTCATCACATTCGAAGGCTCCGAGGGCTGCGGTAAGAGCACACAGTCAAAGATGCTCTATAATTTCCTCAAGCGCAAGGGTTATGGCGCAGTTTATCTGCGCGAGCCCGGCGGCACAAAGATCAGCGAAAAGATCAGGCAGATTCTTTTAGACGCTAAGAACGATTCGATGTCCGCTGAAACCGAACTCCTGCTTTATATGGCCGCCCGCTCGCAGGTAGTCAATGACGTGATTAAGCCGGCCTTAGAAAAAGGTAGAATTGTAATCTGCGACAGGTTCCTTGATTCCACGGTCGCCTATCAGGGCTATGGCCTGGGGATGAGCATATCACTGATTAAAGAATTAGGCCGTTTTGCCACGCAGGGAATCAGCCCGGACCTGACGATTATCCTGGATTTGCCGGTAAAGGACGGCTTGCGCCATCGCCATGCCAATAAAGACCGTATTGAAAAAAGGACTCTCGGGTATCATGCGCGCGTGCGCGGCGGTTATCTTAAAATCGCTAAAAGCCAACCGCGCAGAGTAAAGATTGTCAAGGTCGCTAAAATCAAATCAAGCACGCAGGAAACAATAAGAAAGCTGGTTTTAAGTGTTGTTCGCTAAGATAAAAGGGCAGGATAGCGCAATCAGCGTTTTAAAGGGGCATATCCGGGATAACCGCATTGCCAGCGCCTATCTTTTCAGCGGCCCGGATTCAATCGGTAAAAAGATGGCGGCTGAAGCAATGGCAGCAGCTGTTAACTGCCAGGGCGTTTCCGGCGATGCCTGCGGGAATTGCCCTATCTGCCTGAAGATAACAAAGCATGAGCACCCGGATGTCTATATAATCGATGTTTCTCTTGAGTTAGACGCTGATCCCAACAGGAAAGAACTTTACTACGGCAGCTCCGATGCGCTTAAAATCGGCCATATCCGTTTGATTCAGAAGAGGGCTGCTTTAAAACCCTTTGAAGCTAGGCGCAAGTTCTTTATTATAGATAACGCGCACAACCTTACTCCGGAAGCTTCTAACGCGCTTTTAAAAGTCCTGGAAGAGCCGCCTTCTGACAGCCATATTATCCTGATCAGTTCCAAACCGCACCTGTTATTCAAGACTATTACATCGCGCTGCCGGATAATAAAATTTTCTCCTCTGCCCCGGCAGGCGCTGGAGGTTATGCTTAAAAAAGAACATGCACTCGACCCTGATTCGGCGCATTTTCTGGCATATTATAGCGAGGGCAGGATCGGGGAGGCTTTAAGGTTAAAGGACAGCGGATTATTCAGGGAGAAGAACAGAATAATCGATTCCTTTGCCCTGCAAAAGGGAGCGGGTTCATTTTTTCCGGCGGACCGCAGGCAGATGCGCAATTGCCTGAATATCCTCTCAGGGTGGCTGCGCGACAGCTGCGTATTAAAAGGGAGCTTTGCTTCGGATGAGCTGATTAACCGAGACCGCAAACAGGATCTTTTAAGATATGCCGGAAGTTTGGATCTTGCCGAACTTGAAGATGCATTCCAGGCAGTGGCGGATTCTTTCTTATATCTTGAGGCAAACGCCAACCTGAAATTATTAACCAGTAATTTGAAAGCGCAATTATGGAGAAGATGATTACCGTAAGATTAAGGGATTTCGGTCAGGTGTATACCTATACTCCGGAGGCCGCCGGTTTTAAAGAAGGCGATTATGTAATCGTAGAGCATGACCGCGGGCTTGATTACGGGCAGGTGATCCCTGTCGCCGAATGCGCCTGCGGCAATAAAAGCAAGGAGCCGTTAAAAAAGATACTGCGTCCGGCAGGCCCCAATGACCTTAAGCAGATAGAAGACAACCGGCTTAAGGCAAAAGAGGCCTTCTCTACATGTTCAAAAAAGATAGCCGAGCATAAACTGGAGATGAAGCTTGTGCGGGCGGAGTATTCTTTTGACCGCAGCAAGATCATCTTTTATTTTACCGCCGCCGGAAGGGTTGATTTCAGGGACTTAGTCAAAGACTTAGCCAAGATTTTCCGGGCAAGGATTGAGTTAAGGCAGATCGGCGTACGCGATGAAGCGAGGTTTTTCGGAGGCTTCGGGCCCTGCGGCAGGGAGTTATGCTGTGCTAAGTTCCTCAAAGACTTTGAACCGGTGACAATCAAGATGGCAAAAGAAGAGGGGCTGCCGCTTAATCCTCCTAAGATTTCCGGGCTCTGCGGAAGGCTGATGTGCTGTCTGTCTTTTGAATACGAGACGTACAAAACTTTATCCAAAGGCCTGCCGCACGAGGGCGAACATATCCATACCCAGCAGGGCAAGGGCAAAGTAGTCAGCCTTAATGTCTTTAAGCGAAAAGCGCTGGTCCAGCTTGATGAGGGCGCGGTTATCGAGGTCCAATTCAAAGAGAAATAGCATGGCAGATAAATTTTATATCACTACGCCGCTTTACTACGTAAACGCCTCTCCGCATATCGGACACTCCTATACCAATATCGCAGCGGATACCCTCGCGCGTTATATGCGCAAAATAATAGGCAAGGATAAAGTCTGGCTGCTTACCGGCACCGATGAGCACGGGCAAAAGATAGAGAAGGCCGCCGCCGCAAGCGGCCTGGACCCGCAGGACTTCGCCGATAAAACGGTTCTGCAGTTCAAAGAGCTCTGGAAGGCGCTGGATATCTCCTATAATGATTTTATCC
The DNA here is from genome assembly GCA_964399915.1 of uncultured Planctomycetales bacterium. GTDB lineage: Bacteria > Omnitrophota > Gorgyraeia > Gygaellales > Profunditerraquicolaceae > CAYNRN01. The sequence goes on along the minus strand of CAYNRN010000005.1, from coordinate 25,272 downwards.
GCACCACCGAGCCCCGGCACGTCAATTGCGTGCGCAGGGCCTTGGAGATTCTGCATCAGAAGGGCGATATCTACAAAGATAAATACGAAGGCTGGTATTGCACGCCATGCGAGACCTTCTGGCTTGAGTCCCAGCTGGACGGCAAGAAGTGCCCTGATTGTAAAAGGCCGGTAGAGAGAATCTCCGAGGAAAACTATTTCTTTAAATTATCTAAATACCAGGGTTGGCTGCTTGAGTATATAGAAAAACATCCGGATTTTATCAAGCCGGATATCCGCAGGAACGAAGTATTAAGTTTTTTAAAGCTGAATAAGCTTACTGACCTTTGCGTTTCCCGGCCGAAAGAGCGCCTGGGCTGGGGGATACCGTTTTCTTTCAGCCCGGACCACGTAGTTTATGTCTGGTTTGACGCCTTAGTCAATTATATCAGCGCTGTCGGAGAATTTGACGCAAAAGGCAAATATAAATCAAAATGGTGGCCTGCGGACCTGCATTTAATCGGCAAAGACATCCTCAGGCAGCATGCGGTTTATTGGCCGATTATGCTCAGGGCGCTTGAGATTGAGCCGCCTGAATGCATATTTGCCCACGGTTGGTGGATGATCGGCGAAGATAAAATGTCAAAGTCGCGCGGCAACGTAGTAAACCCGCTGGAGATGGTGAATAAATTCGGGATTGACGTTTACCGTTATTTTCTTTTACGCGACGTGCCTTTCGGGTCAGACGGTAATTTCTCGGAAGAAGCGATTATAAAAAGGTTTAATTCCGACCTCGCTAATGATTTAGGAAATTTGCTTTACCGTACGCTGACAATGACAGAAAAATATTTTCAGGGGCAAGTCCCCGCTATAGACTTAAATAGAGTAAAGTTAGGTTCATCCGGCGAGGAGATAAAAAAGGCGCTGCGCCTGAAATTTACCCTTAATGCCGCAAGCGGGTTTAATTACTATTCTGCATTGGAAGAGACCTGGCAATTGGTTGCTATGGCTAATAAATACGTGGAAGAGACTAAGCCATGGAATCTCGCTAAAGAGAATAAGGATGAGGAACTTAAAAATTTTATCCGCCTTCTGATAGACGTTATCAGGGTAGTCGCAGAGAATGTGGCTTGTTTTATGCCGCGTACCGCAGAGGCAATCAGAGAGCAAATCGGCGCCGATAAGATTAAGAAGGGGAAACCCCTCTTCCCGCGGATAGAGAATCAATAACCGATAACCGCTAGCAAATGCTCATCGATACGCATTGCCACTTAGACTTTCCGGAATTTAATCAGGATAGAAAAGAGGTAATTGAAAGGGCGCAAACCGCCGGCGTTGGATATATCGTTAATATCGGCGCAAGCTTAAAAGGCAGCAGCGACTCGGTGAAATTGGCGGAAGATTTTCCCTCTGTTTATGCTTCCGTCGGCCTGCATCCCCACGAAGCCGATAATTTTAATGATGAAGCGTATGAGCGGATAAAGGCGATGGCATCCGGTAAAAAGGTTGTTGCTATCGGAGAAATCGGGCTGGATTATTTCAAGAATTATTCCGAACAGGAGAATCAGAAGACTTTATTTACCAGCCTGCTTGTCCTGGCGCAGGAATTAAGCCTGCCGGTAGTCCTGCATTGCCGCCAGGCAGAAAGCGACCTCCTGAGCATCCTTAAAGAGGCGATGCCGAGGCTGGCGGTAGTGCATTGTTTTTCCGGAGACGAGAAATTTTTAAAGGGCTGCCTGGATTTAGGTTTCTTCGTTTCTTTCACCTGCAATATTACCTATAAAAAAGCGCAAAACTTAAGGGATTTGGTAAAAAAAGTCCCGCTGGAAAGGTTATTTCTTGAAACCGATGCTCCGTTTTTATCTCCTGAGGGGGGGCGCGGGAAGCGCAACGAACCAATAAACGTTAAGCGGCTTTGCGATGAGATCGCTTCGATCAAAGGCATTGATGCGCAGGAGGTGGCCGGAGCTACCTCCCAGAACGCGATAAAATTCTTTAACTTAAAATGAAATCAAAAGTCTCAATAATCAGATGCCCCGACTATGATAGCGGAAAAGTAGAAAAATCCCTAAGGCAGGCTATTGAGCTTTTAGGCGGGATAAAGGGATTTATCAAGCCTGCCAGTAGAGTGCTCTTAAAGCCGAATCTTCTGATGGCCAAAGAGCCGCATTACGGTATTACCACTCATCCTGAAGTAGTGCGCGCTGTCGCTAGGATACTTAAAGAGATAAACTGCCGTTTAATCCTCGGAGACGGCCCAAGTGTCTGGGGCGGTTATATTGAAGACGTAGGCCAGGTTTACCAGCGCACAGGTATGAAACAGGTTTGTGCCGAAGAGGGGATCCAACTGGTAAATTTTGACAAGAGGCGGATGCGTGAAAAATTTCCCCTGGCCGCCCGGCTTGATGAATGCGACTATGTCGTAAACCTGCCCAAGCTTAAAACCCACGATTTTACGGTTATGACTGCGGCAATAAAGAATCTTTTCGGGCTGGTACCCGGGACGTTTAAGACCGAGCTGCATAAAAATTATTTTCAACCGGATGATTTTGCCGCGATCCTAGTAGACATTTTTCAGGAAGTCAGGCCCGCCATTACGGTAGTAGACGCAGTGACAGCGCTTGAAGGAGAAGGGCCGGGGACGTCAGGCGAGCCTACTCAAACCGGATTAATCATGGCGTCTTGCGATTGCGTAGCCTTAGATAGCGTCTCGGCAGTGCTTTTGGGGCTAAAGCCGGATGATATCTTAAGCACGCGCGAAGCAGCGCGCAGGGGTTTGGGAGTAAGCGATTTGAATGCCATTGAAATCCTGGGAGAAAGCTTAAGCAGCCTAAGGGGGAGGGGTTTTAAGCTCCCTCCGACGGGTTCTCTGATTAGAAAGATCCCCAGGCCGCTGATTAATCTGGCGCGCAAACTCATCAAGTATTATCCTGCCTGCCTCAGAGAGAAGTGTATTAAATGCGGCGCTTGTGTCAAGATCTGCCCGGGTAAAGCCATAAAAATGGTTGAACAGGGGATAATCTTTGATTATTCCAAATGTATTGCCTGTTTCTGCTGTGAGGAAACCTGCCCTCAGGCAGCGATACATCTCAAAAAAAGCCTTTTGGCGAAGGCAATCGGATTATGAGTGGCCATTGCGTTTTTCTTGATTTACGCATCGAGCTTGATAACGCGATCACCTACGGTACTAAGGCCGCGGCAGCGAAGATTGCCAGGAAAGCCCTGGAAAAAGCGCAGGCAGCATCTGCCGGCGCAGAAGAAGAATATTTCAGAGGGCAGATAGAGATGCTCAGAGGAAATCATAGCGCGGCAATCAAGCATTTTGACGCAGCGATAAAGCTTAATCCCGCAGACGGGGCGGCTTTTAATGACCGGGCTTTATGCATGATAGAGTTGGGGATAATCGATAAAGCGTTTCCCTATTTTGACAAAGGGATAGAGGTTGAGCCGGATTATGCCAATGTTTACCATAATAAAGGCTGGTTGTTGAATAATATCGGCAGGCACAGGGAAGCGATTGCCTGCTTTAAGAAAGCCCTAGAACTTGAGCCGGAGAGGCCCGTAACTTACGATAACCTTGCCGACGCATTATATAATCTGCAGGATTACGGAGGAGCATTGAAGGCATATAAAAAGGTGCTGGAGTTATTGAAGCCCGGGATTTGCCGGCAGATCAGAAAACAGATCGGTATAAAGATTAAGCAGATCGAAAAGAAACTTAATTCGGCGCTAAACCCATGAGATTAGAGACAATTAATTGGCATAATCGGGGAATCAGGATTATCAACCAGCAGAAGCTGCCTGATAGTTTAGAGTACCTCTACATTCGCGATATTGCCAGCCTATGGCAAGCGATTAAGGGCTTAAGGGTGCGCGGCGCTCCGGCGTTGGGCGCAGCCGCCGGCTTAGGGGTTTATCTGGGCTTAAAAGATTCAAGGGCAAAAACCTTCCTTAGGTTTAAAAGAGAATTAGAAAGGGTGGTTGAGTATCTTGGTTTATCCCGGCCTACCGCGGTAAACCTTTTTTGGGGGCTGGAGAGAATCAGAAATGCTGCCTTAGGCAATAAAGATAAACCGATAGCACGGCTTAAAAAGATAATTTTCGACGAGGCGATGAAGATCATAGAGGAGGATAGGCGTGCCTGCCGGGCTATCGGCGAGCGGGGGGCAAAGCTTTTAAAGAGCGGGGAGAGTATTCTTACGGCCTGTAATGCCGGGATCCTTGCTACCATTGATTACGGGACTGCCTTAGGCGTGGTCTACCGGGCTAAAGAACGGGGCAAACGGATAAAAGTTTTCGCATGCGAAACCAGGCCTCTGCTTCAGGGCGCGCGTTTAACTGCCTGGGAATTAAATAAGCAGGGGATAGAGGTTACGGTTATCTGTGATTCGACTGCCGCTACACTGATGCGGCAGGGTAAAGTTGATAAGGTTATCGTCGGAGCCGACCGGATTGCCTCAAACGGAGATACTGCCAATAAAATCGGCACTTATAATCTTGCAGTGATTGCCAGATATCACAGGATCCCTTTTTATGTGGCGGCGCCCGCCTCAACCCTTGACTTAAAACTTAAAGGCGGCCAAGGCATTCCGATTGAGGAGCGCGATAAGAGAGAAGTAATCGAGTTATTGCCCGGCTTAACAGTTGCTCAGCCGGATATCAAGGTATATAACCCGGCTTTTGACGTTACTCCGCATTGGCTGATTACCGCGATAATTACAGACAGGGGGATTGTCAGGGCGCCGTTTGACAATAATATCAAGAAGATAATCTCAAAATGAATATTTCAGGGTTGGGCGAATTCGGGTTGATTGACAGGTTTAAGAAATCAATCCGGCTGGATACTTCGGTAATTAAAGGCACCGGGGATGACTGCGCGGTAATCAGATCCTCCGGCGCCAAATTCATGCTTTTTACCTGCGATATGCTGGTTGAGGGAGTGGATTTTTTAAAAAAAACTGACCCCTATCTTATAGGCAGGAAAGCAATAGCGGTTTCTTTAAGCGATATTGCTGCCTGTGCGGGTATCCCGCGTTATTGCCTGGTTTCTCTGGGGCTTCCGCGCGGCACAAAAGTAAGCTTTACCGACCGTCTTTTTAAAGGGATGCGCGATATTTCTTCCAAGTTTGGGGTCAATATCGTAGGCGGAGATTTAAGCCGGAGTGCTAAGGTCACTATTGACGTCAGCATGATCGGGTTCGTCGAGAAGAGAAATCTGGTTTTAAGGAGCAATGCCTGTAAAGGCGATATTATCTTTACCAGCGGCGCTCTCGGCGGCTCGCTAAAAGGCAAGCACCTTAAATTCACCCCGCGCGTAGGAGAGGCAAGATTTTTAGCGCGTAAGTTTGGCCTCAATTCCATGACTGATATCTCCGACGGGCTGATCCAGGATTTAGGCCATATTTTAGAGGAAAGCTTGGCGGGTGCTGTGATTTATCAGGACTTGATTCCCTTAAGCGCAAGCGCCGGCAATATTAAAAATGCCCTTTATGACGGAGAGGATTTTGAGCTGCTTTTTACCTTACCGCTTGCAAAAGCAAAACGCCTGATAAGGGAAAACGCCCGCGGATTTCATGCAATCGGCCAGATTGTGGATAAAAAACATGGTTTACTTTTTGTGGATAACCGAGGGAGGATCAGGAAAATTTCCGGCGGAGGATTCCGGCATTTTTAATATGAAAGCTATTTCTTCTTCTGTAAGGGAAACGTTGGATTTAGGCAGAAAGTTGGCGGGGAAACTTAAAAAAGGCGATATCGTCTGCCTGTTTGGTGAATTCGGCAGCGGGAAGACAGTTTTTACTAAAGGTATTGCCTGGGGTTTAGGGGTCAGGAGGCATGAGATTACCAGCCCCTCTTTCGTACTGATTCGCGAATATTATTCAGGCAGGATACCGCTTTTTCATTTTGACCTTTACCGCTTAAAAGGCGAAAAGGAGATCGCTACAATCGGATACGAGGAATATTTTTATTCTGACGGAATAACCGTGATAGAATGGGCAGATAGGTTGAAACGTCTGCTGCCGGATAAATTTCTTGGAGTCAGCATAGAAATTACCGGGGACAAGACGAGGAAGATATCTATATGCCAAACTTAACCTCGACCTTAACCTTGACCTTAGCCTATGAGAATCCTTGGGATTGACACTTCCAGCCGATATTTAAGCATCGGCGCCTGCGACGGCGCAAAATCATACTCCTATAATCTGGACGCCGGAATAAAACATTCCGCTCTGTTGATGCCGTCGATAAAGAGGATCCTCGGTGCTTTACGCTGGGGTATCGAAGATATAGATTATTTTGCCTGCGGGCTGGGGCCGGGGTCTTTTACCGGCCTGCGTATCGGTTTGGCGGCGATTAAGGGATTGGCTTTTGTCAACCGTAAGCCGGTAGTTGGCATTCCTACGCTTGATATATTGGCTGCCGCAGCGCAGGAAAACAAAGGGTATCTAATGCCGGCAATAGACGCAAAGAGGAATTTCGTTTATTGCTGCGTATATAAATCAAATCAGGGGAAGCTAATCAGGCAAAGCGGTCTCCTGCTGCTTAAGAAAAGTCAATTCCTTAAAAAGATAAAAAAAGGAAGCGTTTTATTCGGCGATGCCTGCGCTCTTTACCGGCAGGAGATTCTAGACTGCGGCAGGGATGCGGTAATTTTAGACAGGGATTACTGGTATCCTAAGGGCCATTTTATCGTAAAGCTTGCGCAGGAGAGAAAGGGAAAAGCCCGGCGGGGAAATGCCGACAGCATGCAGCCGGTTTATTTATTTCCGAGAGAGTGCCAGATTAGGGAAGCCGTAACTAGTAAACCCGTAACTCGTAACTAGTAATCTTTTTATTCTCGAAGCCTTAAATTACGAGTTACTAGTTACTAGCTTACTAGTTACTAAAACTGATTCTATAAATATGCGCTACTACAGGCCAACCTGGGCAGAGATAAATTTAGGCAATATCGCCTACAATTTCAGGCAGGTAAAGGGCTTACTTCGTCCAGGGACTAAGATCATGGTTACGGTTAAAGCCGACGCCTACGGCCACGGCTTAATTGAAGTAGCGCGCAAGCTGATTGCCTGCGGCACGGATTATCTGGGAGTAGCTTCCATTGACGAAGGGATACAACTGAGGCGCTCAGGGGTAAAAATTCCCATTCTGATTTTAGGGATGGTTTTAAAGGGCGATATCGCTCCGCTTTTTAAGTACGGGCTTATCCCGACTATTTGCACCGAAGACCTGGCAGTTGCCATTAACAATAAGGCGCGTTCGGCAGGCAGGAAAACCCAAGTGCATATTAAGGTTGATACCGGCATGGGCAGGCTTGGGGTAATGCATCATGACGCATTTTCTTTTGTCAGGTTTATCTGCGGCCTTAAGCACCTTAATGTTGAAGGGCTATTTACGCATTTTGCCTTTGCCGACTTAGACGGAAAATTTACCGCTTATCAAATCGGGCTTTTTGCGCAATTAATCGCAAAGCTTAAAAGGTCCGGGATCGATGTTCCGCTGGTGCATGCGGCAAACAGCATGGGCACGATAGATTTTGCGGACAGCCATTTTAATATGGTCAGGCCTGGCCTGGTGATTTACGGCCTCTATCCAAAGGAAAAATTGCGTATCCGCCTGAAGCCGGCCTTAAGCCTGAAAACAAGAATAGTTTATTTTAAAAGGGTGCCCCGGGGATGGGGAGTCAGTTACGGGCATATTTATATTACAAAGAAAAAGACCACGATCGTTACCCTGCCGATCGGTTACGGCGACGGCTATCCGCGCAACCTCTCCAATATTGCTCCAGTGTTGATTGGGGGCAGGCGTTTTAAAGTCAACGGCAGGATCTGCATGGACCAGATCACTGTTGACGTGGGGAATTTCAGGGTAAAGACGGGAGAGGAGGTTGTTTTAATCGGCAGACAGGGTAAAAACCGCATCAGCGCAGAGGAACTGGCCGCGCTATCCGGTACTATCCCCTATGAGATTGTCTGCGGCTTAGGCAGCCGCATCCCCCGCGTTTACATTTAATTATATTAAGGAAGTTTTTGCAGGAGATAAATTGCTGCAGAAAAGGCGATGATGTGGCTTAAAGAAGCGGCAAGCATCGGCGCCAAAATTCCCGCCTTGCCCAGCGCTATACCCACCGCGCTAAAGACATAGTATAAGAAACCCATCATAATCGAAATCCCGATTGAAGAGAGCCCGGTAGCGCGTTTTTTCATCTTCAGCGCAAAAGGGATACCGAGCAGGATAATGATCAGGCTCGTCAGGGGCATGGTAAATCTCTGATAGAGGTCTACTTTGAGGTTCCTGGTAATGGTTACCGCTCCGCTTTTTGAAAGTTTCCAGATATAATCTTCAAGCTGGGCAATCGTCATATAATCCGGCCGCTGCCTCTGGGTCAAAAATTCCCGCGGGGTCTCCGGGATAGCCATAATCTCTTCCTCCATATAGCGCGGCTCGTCTTTAATCTGCCCGTTTTCGTCGAAATTATAAGTGATGCACTGATAAAAGCGCCAGAGCCCGTCGCTGTAAACCCCTTTATTAGCGACGATTTTCCTGGTGATATTCTGTTTTTCGTCCTGCTCGAGGATAACAATCTGCTGCATCGTTCTGTCAGCGATACTGAATTTATTTACAAAAAATAGCCGGTTCTTCAACCCGTACATGCAGAGATTATTATAGACTTCCTGCTCTTTTGCTTGAGAGCGCTTTGACCCATCCTCCATCTGGGTTTTTATTTTTTCGTTTAAGATCATTGATTGCGGCGCAAGCTTATTGCTGACTAAAAAAACCATGACGCTGACGATGGCCCCGAAGAGAATTACGGTTTTGGATATCTGCAGGACGCTTAATCCCGAGGCGCGCATGGCAATGACTTCGTTATTACGGTTAAGCTTCCCGAAGGTATAAAGCGTGCTTAAGAGGCAAGCCATCGGGGATACCTGTACGAATATCATCGGCAGATATGAGAGATAGTACTCCAGTAGTACGGTAATGCCGACTTTCTGTTTGAGGATTTCGTCGAGATGGGAGAATACGTCTATGATGATATAAAGGAAAAGGAATGTCAACAGGCACATCAGGAATAAAGAGAGGACGGATTTTAAAATGTAGCGGTCTAGGATGCGCATACTCTAAGGGTTAGGAAACTCCCGATTGACCCCAGGATAATATTGGGAAGCCACATGGCAATCGGGGGGCTGATATGGCCCTGCAGGCTCAGCGCTTCGGAGCCCATCAAGAGAAGATAGTATATCCCGACGATAAGAAAGGCCATGCCGAAATTAATGGATTTTTCCCTGCGCCGGGTAATGATTGCAAGAGATGAGCCCAGCAGGATGAAAATCAGGCAGGAAAAAGCCAGGGCGATCTTTTCATGGATCTCGGTAATCAGGGGGGTAGGGTCAATGCCCTCTTTTTTCAATTTTGATATCTCGCGGTTAAGCTCGGCAATAGTCATATCCTTGGGTTTCTTTTCTACCGTGTCTCTGCTCTGGGCCTGGCTTAAGTTAAGGGTCATAAAGTAGGTCTTAAAATTAAGTTTATAGAAATTGCTGGGGTTTTCCGGGTCCGGCTCATCCGATGTACCTTCGGTAAGTTTTAATTTCACTATCTTTTTCTCAGGCACGGCAATAAATTCACCGTGTTTGGCGACGATAGTGCGCGTGGGTTTATCCTCTCCCTGCGGCTCGTAGATACGCACGTTATATAATTTATTCTGTTCGATCCGGTAGATAAAGAGGATATATTTGTCAAATGAGTTGATAAATACTCCCGGCTCAAGCGCGGCAGCCGGGTTTTTGATCCCTACCTCCATCAGGGTTTTTCTCGAGGCATAATGCGCATAGGGTATGACCCGGTCATTGAAGATTACCAGTGTAAGGCTTAAGAGCGCCCCTACTACTAAAAGCGGGGTAATCAGGCTGAAAATATTTATTCCGCTTGCCCTGATAGCGATGATCTCGTTGTCGCTGGAAAGCCGCCCCAGCGAAAGGAGTACTGCGGCAAGCGCCGCTATGGGCAGGGTATAAGTCAGGAGATAGGGGATCATCAGCAGGAATAATTTTGATACGCTGACGATATCCACTCCCTTATTGATTACCAGGTCGGCGATTTTAATCAGGTTGCCTAAGAGCATGACGAATGTCAGCACGCCCAAGGCAAGGAAGAGCGGACCGATAAACTCTTTTAAAAAATAATTACGCAGGATTTTCATCCCGTTAGAAAACTCCTTTATCCCGCTAGATATTTTCTAACGGGATTCATTCTTAGTTTGCCAGGGTCAGGACAAAGACGATATTGGCCCCTGCCTTTTTTAAGGCCAGGGCTGCCTCAGACGATGTCGCCGAAGTAGTTAACACATCATCTACTAAAAGCACGTTTTTATCCTGTATTCCTTCTTTGCTGCGGACAGAGAAACAGGCTTCCACGTTTTTCAGCCTCTGGCCGGGATCAAGCTCTGTCTGGGTACGGGTATGGCGATGGCGGATCAGGATATCGTCTCTGACCGGCTTAGCGAATTCTTCCGATAAAAAGCTGCTGAGCACCCCTGCCTGATTAAACTCTCTTTCGCGCAGCCGGGTTTTGTGCAGCGGCACCGGCAGGATAAAATCCATGTATTCTATCGGGAGGTTATATTCTTTAATAAACTCAATCATCAGCCTGCTGAGCGGCCTGCCCAGCCGCTGCTTTCCTTTATACTTAAATTCGTGAATCAGTTTTTTTACCGCGCCTTCGTAAGAGCAGGGGGAAAACGCCCGGTCAAAATGTACCTTTCTCCTGGCGCATTCATTACAGATATTTTTGCTGAAGCGTTCTTTTGTAAGCTGCCTTCCGCAACAGTGGCAGAAAGGAGGAAGATTCCTTTTTATCCCGGTCCAGCACGGCGCGCAGATAAGTTCATCTACGGAAATCTCCGGCAGGAGTTTATCCCTGCAAACCGGGCAGCTTTTAGGATAAACAAAATCCAGAAAGCCGTTTAAAATATCCCGCAGCATAGGCATATCATATCAGCTAAACTTTCTTTTGTCAAAATCTTATTGTATTTGACAGGTATAAGAAAGGATAGTAAAATAAACCTGTTATGGACGAAGATTTAAGGCGGAAATTACTGGAGCTGTTGAAAAAAGAAGCTTTAAGAAAGGGTGATTTTACGCTTTCTTCCGGCAAGAAGAGTAGCTATTACCTCGACGGAAGAGTGATTACCCTGACCCCTGAAGGCGCGTATCTTACGGCAAAGATAATCCTCGGTATTATCAGAGAAAAAGGCATACAGGCATTCGGCGGCCCGACTTTAGGCGCCGACCCCATAGTAGGAGCGGTTGCCGCTTTAAGCCATCTGGAAAAGGTGCCTTTGAAGACCTTTATTGTACGCAAAGCCGCTAAAGAGCACGGTACGCAGCGCAGGATTGAAGGGCCTAAGATCGCAGCAGGGGCAAAAGTGCTTTTAGTCGATGATGTAGCAACTACCGGCAAGTCGCTGGTTGATGCCGCCGCTGCACTCAAAGGCGCCGGCCTTACGGCGAATGAGGCTTTAGTGATCGTTGACAGAAGAGAGGGCGCTGCGGAAAACCTCGCCGCGGCCGGTTGTAAATTACAGTCCATATTCAAAATAGAAGAATTGGGCGTTTAGGTGCAGGAGAAAAGAATAGCGGTCGTCGGCGCAGGCCCTGCCGGGATGATGGCGGCAATCAGAGCGGCAGAACTCGGTTGCAACGTCACCCTGATAGAACGCAATCCGATCTTAGGAAAGAAGCTTCTCTTAAGCGGCAAAGGCCGCTGCAATCTTACCAATACTTCCCCGCTTGATTTATTCCTCAAGAGATTTTCCGGCAAGGCAGAATTCTTAAGAGACGCATTTAAGAAATTTTTCAACCGTGAATTGATGGATTTTTTTCAGGTGCGCGGGGTGCGGCTGGTAATTGAGCGGCAGTCAAGGGTGTTTCCTGCCGCCGGCCGGTCTCTGAGCATCTGCGAAGCCTTAAAAAAGGAGCTCTCGGTGAAAGGGGCCAGGCTCATTTTTAAGAGCAGGGTAAAAGATATTATTTTTCGCGATAAGCGGATAAAGGGCGTGTTGCTGGAGGATAACAAAGCGATTGCCGCCGATAAAGTAATCCTGGCAACCGGAGGGGTATCTTATGCTTTTACCGGTTCAAGCGGAGACGGCATAGCATTGGCTAAACGGCTGGGGCATAAAATCGCTGCTTTAAGGCCGGGGCTCGTCCCGCTTCTTGTCAGGCAGAAATACGTTTTGAGATTAGAAGGCCTGTCGTTAAAGAATATCCGCCTAAATTTTTCCGCCGACGGAAGACAGATTATTTCCGAAATCGGGGAGTTGATCTTTACCGCAAACGGGATCTCCGGGCCGCTGGTACTTACTTTAAGCGGGGCAATTGTTGATTGGCTGGGTGAAAAGAAGGCCGTATATGTCGAGATTGATTTAAAGCCCGCCCTCTCCTTTGAGCAGTTAAATTCCAGGTTATTGAGGGAGTTTCGGCTGAATTCCAAAAAGAGCATCAGGAGCGTTTTGGCGCTGCTTCTGCCGAAAAGGATGATTGACCTTTTTCTTGAAATAGCTAAAATAAACCCGCAGGCAAATGTGAGTCACCTTACGCAGGATCAAAGAAAGCGGCTGGTCAGCCTGTTAAAGGGATTCCGCCTGGATATTGCCGGCGCCCTTGATATAGAAGAAGCAATGGTTACCCGCGGGGGGATATCGCTGAAAGATATCAATCCGCGCACCATGGAATCGCGGCTGATTAAGGGGCTTTATTTTGCCGGTGAGATGATCGATCTGGCGGCAGATACCGGAGGGTTTAACCTGCAGGCGGCCTTCTCAAGCGGTTATCTTGCCGGAGAAAGCGCCGCGTTAAATTAAAGATGATATACTTAGCGAGTAAATCCGGAGCCAGGAAAAAGATATTTTCTCTACTGGGTTTAAAATTTAAAGTTTTACCCAGCCGGGCAAAGGAATTGCGCCGGAAAGGGAGATTATCTTTTAGTCGGCTGACGGAAAAGAATGCCTTAGCCAAGGCAGAGGATGTCGCAAAAAGGGTCCCTGCGGGAGTGATCGTGGCGGCAGACACCATTGTCGTTGCCGGAGGAAGAATCTTCGGAAAACCAAAAGATTTACGCCACGCCAGAAAGATGCTAAAATATCTTTCTGGCAGGAAGCAGTATCTTTATACCGGCATAGCCGTAATCGATAAAGACAGGAAGGAGAAGGCGCTAGCCTGCGAAAAGAGCAAAATTTATATGGATAAATTAAATGACAGAGAGATATCCGCTTATTTTGCAAAAGTTTCGCCTCTGGATAAGGCAGGCAGTTTCGACATCCAGGGAAGAGGCGCTTTTTTCATCCGCCGCATTGAAGGCTGCTATTATAATGTCGTAGGGCTGCCTTTAAGAAAGCTTTACTTGATCTTTAAAAAATTAGGGGTATTGGCGTTTGTGATGATGATATTTCTGGCGGGTTGTTCGACGGAATACAACATTGTTACCAAGCAGGAAGAGAGTTATTATTACAGCACTGACAGTGAGGTGCAGTTAGGCAGGGCAATTGCCAAAGAGGTGGCAAAAGAATATAAGCCGGCGGAGGATCCGCTTCTTCAGCACCGGGTAGAGACTATCGGCAAGAAAATCGCCTCAGTCAGCGATAGAAAAGACATAGATTATTATTTTATGGCTCTGCAGGAAGATGAGGTAAATGCCTTTGCGCTTCCCGGAGGTTATGTTTACGTAAACACCGGCTTGGTGGAAAAAACCGCTAATGACGATGAGCTTGCCTGTGTGCTTGCCCATGAAGTCGGCCACATCGTGGCGCGCCACAGCATCAAGAAGCTGCAGGCAGTGCAGGGGTATTCGCTCCTGAGGATTCTGGTTGCCGCGGCACCCGAAGGCGGAGCGGTGGGCGGCGCCGCGGATGCCGCCTTTACTGAAATTATCCTCGGTTATTCCCGCGACGACGAAATGCTCGCCGATGAGCTGGGCGCCCGTTACGCGGCGCTGGCCGGGTATGACCCTGCGGCAATGATCACCTTCCTGGGGCGCCTTCAGGATATCAGCCGCAGGAAGCCTTTAGGCCCGATGAATTATTATAAGAGCCACCCATATGTCCCTGACAGGATACGCGCGGTAAAACAAGAGATGGGAGAAAAGATTGATTTTGACGACTATATCAACATTGAAGAGCAAAAAGGCCTTTAAATATATAACCGCTTTTATTTTTATTTTTCTCTTTTTGCCTTCGCAGGCGCAGGCGCAGGAGTGCGAAATGGAGAGTCCGTTCGGAGTATTGGAATTCCTTCACTGGAACCATCCCTGGAACGATTATAAATACGCTGATAGACAAGAGATTGAAAGGTCCATTCAGCTGATGAAAGAGGCAGGGGTTGGCTGGGTGAGGTTTGATTTTCTCTGGGATGAGATTGAGCCAGAGCAGGGGCAATTCACCTTCGCAAAATACGACTGTATTGTTGACCTGCTCAATGAAAACGGCATAAATATTCTCGGGATCCTTAATTACAGCGCTTCCTGGGCAGCTGCCTGTTCTCAGTGGAACTGTCCGCCCCGGGACAACCGGTTATTCGTTAATTATGCCGTCAAGGTTGCGGAGCATTTTAAAGGCAGGGTAGATCATTGGGAGGTCTGGAATGAGCCGGATTCCCGCGCCTACTGGTCAGATCAGGACGGAATGAAAGGTTATTGCGCGCTATTAAAAGATGTCTATATCGCGGTAAAAAAAGTTAACCCGGGTTGTAAAATTCTAAACGGGGGGCTGGCAATAGGCTTGGGCAGCGTAAACCGGCTCTATGATAACGGCGCGGGAAAGTATTTTGATATCCTGAATATCCACATATTCTATTCGCCTTTTAATCCCGGATCAATTAACGGCGTTACTGCTTATCCTAAACTTGCCTATAAGGTGATGAAAAGGAACGGCGACAGCAATAAAAAGATCTGGGTTACGGAAATCGGCTCGCCCGGAGTGATGCGTGGAAATAAGGCCGCCGAATGGTGGCTGGGCAGGAATCCTACCGAGAAACAACAGGCCGCCTGGCTTAAAGAAGTTTATACGGAATTATTGAAGGATAAAAATGTGGCGAAAGTCTTCTGGGCGTTTTTCCGTGACTGCAAAGATCACTGGAAGAACGGAGTGGATTATTTCGGCATCGTCCGCTGGAATTTTTCCAAAAAACCCGCCTTTAAAGCCTACCAGGATTGCGTCAAGAATTGGAAGGAACCAGCCAGATAAATAAGGGGATTCTGGTGCGGAGGGAGGGAGTTGAACCCTCAAGGGTTTCCCCATATGCTTCTGAGGCATACGCGTATGCCAGTTCCGCCACCTCCGCGTTAATCAGAAGTATATCCTAGCCGTCTCTTTCTGTCAATCATAAAAGAATTGCGGGCAGCAGGCTTTATTGTTATAATAACCCTTCGGAGGCAGGCAAAAATGTTCCTATCTTCATTTAAAATCACATCTTTTGCAGTTGGCGAAATCTTTCTGGTGGCGGTTATCGGGTATCTCCTGGTCAGGAAGAGGATCTTCAGCCATGAAGGGCTGGATGCCTTAAGCCGGCTGGTAATCGAGATTACCCTGCCGGTAATGATTTTCTCTAAACTTATCCGGGACTTTAAGTTTGATTTATATCCTGACTGGTGGATTTTTCCGCTTTTAAGCATCGCGATTACTTTGGCAGGGTTAGCGGCCGGAGTTTTACTCTCGCCGCTTTTTAAAGACCGGCAGAAAAAACTTCAATTTATCAGCCTGGCCGGATTTCAGAATTCCGGATACCTGCCGCTTGCCTTAAGCGGCGCGCTGCTCACTCAGCCGCAGGCAGAGACGATGTTTATTTACATCTTTTTATTTCTGATGGGTTTTAATCTGGTGATGTTTTCTTTCGGCGTGCATCTGCTTGTTTTTCAAAGGAATAAAAGGTTCGAGTTGGCAAGCCTCTTTAGCCCGCCGGTAATCGCGATTATTTTTACCCTGGCGCTGATTTTTTTCGGGCTGGATAGATTCGTACCGCAGGTAGTCTTGGAGCCGCTTTCACAATTAGGTAATTGTACTTTACCTCTGGCGATGATAGTAGTAGGCGGCAATCTTGCCCAGCTGCGCCTTAAACATTTTGACTTAAAAGCCGCGGCTCTGATAGTGCTGGCAAAAGTAATCATTCTGCCGCTTGCCGGATTGTTTTTACTCTTAAAATTCCAGGTGCCGTATCTTATCGGACTTTTAATCCTGATGCAGCTGAGCATGCCTTCAGCTACCACGCTATCCGTGCTTCTGCGCCACTATAAAAGGGATGACCTTTTAATCAGCCAGGGCGTTTTACTGTCGCATATTATCAGTATCGTCACTATCCCGGTGTTTTTGAGTTTATATTTAGCCCGGGTTATGGTAAAATGAACAAATATATCGCTACTAACCGCAAGGCATACCGGGATTACGAGGTTATTGAGTCTCTTGAGGCAGGCATAGAGCTCAGGGGCAGTGAGGTAAAATCCTTAAGGGACGCTAAGATAAATTTAACTGACGGCTTCGCGCGCCTGGAAAACGGCGAGATCATACTTTATAATACGCACATAAGCCCTTATGCGCAGGCAAGTTACTTAAACGTTGACCCTCTGCGTCCGCGCAAACTCCTGCTGCATAAGAAGCAGATCAGTAAGCTTACCGGAGCAGTTGCCCAGCGTGGATTTACCCTGGTGCCGCTAAAAGTTTATTTCAGCGGCCGGGGATTAGTAAAAGTAGAGTTAGCCCTTTGTAAAGGTAAGAGGCTTTATGACAAGAGAGCAGATATTAAGCGCCGGGAAGAGAAACTGGCGATGCGCAGGATTATTAAAAGTAGGCGTACGAGTCGATAGTCTATAGTCTATTGACTATTGACCCGAAAGTTTTTTAATTGAACATGGGGGTGAAAGGGCTCGACTTAGGTCAGTCGGGTAAAAGCAGCATGCCGCGGACGCATGGTTAGCCGCGTTATCAACCCGTGCAAAACTAAACGCAAGAACCAACATTGGTTCGTTAGTAGCAGACAGATATGCGGCTGTAAAGCCGTTAATGCCTGCTATGGCGCTAAGTCCCATTATCCCTTAAGATAATGGGCCTCTCCTTAGGCTGCCTGCGGCCTAAACGAGAGCGTTAGCAGGATAGTCAGGCCGGGTTTGCCTTCGAGGGTCTGGCGAAACTTTTAAAGGCTGCGGCTTTGGAAATTCTGTCTGCCGAAGTTCCGGGGAGTAAGTTTAAAAGACAGACTAAGCCCGCCACAACGAATGGCGGGTCCGCCACGTTTTGTGGCGGACATGTAGCGGCTTTTATCGGATTACTTAGGGACGGCGGTTCGACTCCGCCCACCTCCACCATTCTGCTTCGCTCAAAGCTTTTCAGCTTTGAGCTACGCAGGAATTGGCGAAGCAGAATGCCTCTGCGAAGCCCCACCGGAGTTTCTATATTGAAGGGCGAAGCAGGGCGAAAGAGCAGCAAATTAGCTACTTATGTACATAGTCTATATCCTTATTAGTAAGTGCCGTCCTGATAGGATTTATATCGGCCTGACTGATGAAATTTCTCGTAGAATAGCTGAGCATAATACCAGTAAGTCATCTTATAGTCGCAAGTATGGACCTTGGAATTTAGCGACGTATGTTACATTTAGCCAAAAGAAAAAAGCTGTTGAGTTTGAGAGATATTTAAAGTCCGGATCAGGATTTGCTTTTCTGAAAAGACATTTACTTTAATAAATATGCAAAAGCGTTTGAAACTAATATATTTGTTTCTAGCTTGCGCCTTGTGTTTTGTAATCCTCGCCGGTTGCGCCACCACCGGCACGCGCGCCATCCCCGCTTATAATATCAATGGCACAAGTTATATTTCTTTAGCTACCCTTGCTTCTGCTGAAGGGTTTAATCTTAAATTCGATACCTTTGCCCGGACAATTCAGATGGATAAAGGAACTCACAGGATCACCCTGATGCTTAATGACAGGACCGTATTGGTCGACGGAGAATCCCGTAATTTAAGCGGCCCGGTGCAGATATACAAAAGCACGATCGTAGTGCCCGGTTCTTTCAGGGGTCAGATAGTCGATCCGCTTTTTCCGGTTGCCGCGTCTGAGCGCGCGCCGGTTTACGTATCAAAAATAAAAAAGGTGGTGATTGATCCCGGCCACGGCGGCAGGGATCCCGGGGCAATCGGCAGAAGCAGCGGTGTCCGCGAAAAAGACATCACTTTAGATATTGCCCTGCGTTTAGGCAGGATATTGCGCAGCCAGGGGATAGAGGTAATTCTAACGCGCGCAAGTGATACCACCGTTTCGTTAGCTTACCGGGTGGACAAAGCCCATGGTACCGGGGCCGATATCTATATAAGTATTCATGCCAATGCCAACCGCGTAAGAAGCTTAGACGGTTTTGAAGTTTATTATATCGCCGAGAACGCCGGGGATAATCAGCGCGCCCGTTTGAGCGCTAAAGAAGTAAAACCGGATTTTGACGCAGATTGTTTTGCCGGCAGCTCTTATGATTTAAAGACAGTGCTTTGGGAGATGGTTTATACCGCCAACCGCGCCGAATCAATTGAACTGG
This sequence comes from uncultured Planctomycetales bacterium, assembly GCA_964399915.1. Lineage (GTDB taxonomy): Bacteria > Omnitrophota > Gorgyraeia > Gygaellales > Profunditerraquicolaceae > CAYNRN01. Next base: position 6,724 of record CAYNRN010000005.1, on the reverse strand, counting down.
CGCAAGCCATCTGCCGCAGCATAGATAGAAATTTAGATGTCAGCGTTTTCAGGATTAAAGGCGCGCGCTACTATGTCTTAAAGGGCGTGCGTATGCCTGGGGTTTTGGTTGAGGTGGGGTACCTCTCGAACCCTAAGGAAGAGCGCCTTCTGCGCAACAGCTCTTACCGCCAGCAGCTGGCAGAAGGGATTGCCCGCGGCCTGAATGATTACGCGCGGGAATTTTCACTTGCGGAGGCAAACTGATGCGGCCGATCGGGGTTTTTGATTCCGGCGTCGGAGGATTGACCGTGGCAAAGGAGTTAATCCGCTGCCTGCCGAATGAAGATATAGTTTATTTCGGCGATACCGCGCGCGTGCCTTACGGTATAAAATCAAAGGAGACAATAATAAAATTTTCCGTAGAGAATATCTTATTCCTCTTAAAGCATGACGTAAAACTTATCTGCGTTGCCTGTAATACCGCTTCCAGCGTAGCTCTTTCGGCAATCAAGAATCATTTTAAAGTCCCGGTAGTGGGGGTGATTACCCCGGGGGTAAGAGAGGCGGTCTATGCCACACGTAATAAGCGCGTCGGCATTATCGGTACGAAGGGAACGATAAAAAGCCGTGCTTATGAAATTCAGATCAAACATCTTGATGCCAAAATCAGGGTGATCAGCCAGGCCTGCCCCCTGTTTGTGCCTTTTGCCGAAGAGGGGTTTTTAAGCGGCGACGTGGTAATGAAAGTAGCGCGGGAGTATCTTAAGCCGCTAAAGCAAGCGGGCGTAGATACGGTAATTTTAGGCTGCACGCATTATCCGCTTTTAAGGCAGGTAATCGCAAGGATTATGGGTAAAGATGTGGTATTGATTGATTCGGCAAAACAGGTTGCCCTGGAAGTAAAAAAGATCCTCACCCACGAGGGGATGCTCAATAAGCGAGGGTTTAGAGGGAGGCAAAAGTTTTTTGTCAGCGATAATCCGGAGTGGTTTTCCGCGCTTGCCAAGAGGTTTTTAGGCAGGACGGTAGCAAACGCAAGGAAGGTTAACCCCGTTTAGAAATACGGGGTTTAAGAAACGATAATTTCTAACGGGGTGAATCATGTTTAGCGTGAAAGTAGAGGGGGAGTTCAGCTCCGCCCATAATTTAAGAGAGTATAAAGGAAAATGCGAGGAGCTCCACGGCCATAATTGGAAAGCGGAGGTAGTCGTAACCGGGGAAAAGCTTGATAAATCCGGAATGCTGGTGGACTTTACGGTCTTAAAGAAAGAGCTCGGTGAAATATTGGCTTCACTTGACCATAAATATCTTAACGAGATAGAGTATTTCAAAAAAGTCAATCCTACCTCCGAAAATATCGCGAAATATATTTACGATAGGATTAAGGGAAAAGGATTAAGGATTAAATCAGCTACTGTCTGGGAGTCGGAAAAATCCTGTGCCACATACGAAGAATAGAAAAGCGGTCATCCTTTTATCAGGCGGGCTTGACTCGGCAACCGCTTTATACTTCGCTAAGAAACAGGGTTATAAATGTTTCTGCCTGATCTTTGATTACCAGCAGCGCCACGCAAGAGAGATCCGGCATGCCAGGCTTATCGCCCGGCGCGCGGGTTGTGCTTACAAAGTCATAAAAATCAGCCTGCCGTGGAAGAGCTCTGCGCTCCTTGATAATCGGATCAGGGTCCCGAGAGAGGGCCTATACGTAGAAGATAAGATACCCGCTACTTATGTACCGGCGCGCAACATCATATTTTTAAGTTTTGCTCTTTCCTATGCCGAGGCAATAAAAGCAGGCGCGATTTTTATCGGCGCGCATACCCAGGATTACAGCGGCTATCCGGATTGCCGGCCGGCTTTTTTCCGGGCTTTCGGCGATGTGATTGCCTGCGGTACAAAGGCAGGGGCGCAAAAAAGAAAGATTGCGGTTAAAACCCCTTTGATCAATAAGACAAAAGCCGGGATTATAAAACTCGGGGTAAAATTAGGGGTTCCTTTTGAGTTAACCTGGTCATGTTATCAGGGGGGCAGTGAGCCCTGCGGCACCTGCGACAGCTGCCGTTACCGGGCAAAAGGCTTTAAAGAGGCAGGATTATGAACCCCGTTAGAAATAGTCCCGTTAGAAATCGCAGACGCAGTCTATATCTTATTTCTAACGGGACGTTGGTAACAGTTTTAAAACGGGGTGCTGTAATCTAGAAAGGGGATTTCTAACGGGGTGAAGGCAAGGATTGCGGAAGTTTTTGACAGCGTTCAGGGCGAGGGGCTCTACCTTGGCGAGCGGCAGGTATTTGTGCGTTTTTTCGGCTGCAATTTAAGCTGCAGCTTCTGCGACACCAAACTTAACCGCTTCCTGGAATACGAGCCTGATGAATTATTCCGCGAGATAAAGCTCTATCCGGACGATTTCCATTCAGTCTCATTTACCGGCGGGGAGCCGCTTTTGCAGCATGAATTCCTGAGAGATATCATCAAGCTCAATAAAAAACACGGGCTCAAGAATTATCTTGAGACTAACGGCACCCTTTATCAGCAGCTTGAGGACGTAATTGATGACATCGATATCGTGGCGATGGACGTAAAACTCCCCAGCTCTAGCGGGATGGGCCAGCTATGGGGGATGCATTACCGTTTTCTGAAAATCGCTTCGCAAAAGGAGACCTTTATCAAGGCGATTATCAGCGAGGAAACCGTTAGCGACGATTTAAAGGCGGCTTTGGCTCTAATCAGGGAGGTCAACCGTTCCTGTATCCTGGTATTACAGCCGAATAGTTTACAGCCGCAGGAGCGCTTAAAAACAAAACTCGATGATTTCAGCGCGCTCTGTTTGAGGGAAAGAGTTACTGCCTGCGTGATACCGCAGATGCATAAGGTAATGGGAGTAAAATGAAGTCTTCTTACGAAGGATTACAGAAAAACGTCAGGAGCCTGAAGGCGCCGCGGTTAGAAGTCTGGGCGAATCAATACCCGGATAAAGATTATAATATCGCTATCGATATCCCGGAATTTACCTGTATTTGCCCCAAAACCGGACTGCCGGATTTTGCACTGATAAAGATCGAATACTCACCGCGTAAATATTGCATTGAGCTTAAATCCCTGAAGATGTACACGATTTTTTTCCGCAACATCGGCATATTCCACGAGCACCTGATCAATAAGTTTCTGGAGGATTTTGTCAGGGCCTGTAAACCGCGCCGGGCGAAAATCAGCGGGGTGTTTAACCCGCGCGGCGGGATCACCACTACCGTCACCCGGGAGTATAAGGGAAGATGAAGAGAATAAGCGCAGCAAAAATCAAAAATACCGTAGCCGGATTAAGCCTTAAGGCGAATTTTGTTTTACGGCCGGATGTTTTAGCCGCCTTAAAATCAGCTTATAAAAGAGAGAGATCTTCCCGCGCAAAAGGGCTGCTTAAGGCGATAATCGAGAATGCCGCAGTTGCCCGCCGGCAGAATCTGGCGATTTGTCAGGATACCGGGATGCCTTGCGTATTTGTGGAGCTCGGCCAGGGCATCCATATAACCGGTAATTTGAAATCCGCTATCCAAAAAGGGGTGGAAGAGGGTTATAGAAAGGGCTGCCTGCGTAATTCCATCGTCAAGGACCCCTTAAAAAGGGGCAAGCCGGTTTTTAAGCCGGTAATCATACATATAGATTCGGTAAAAGGCGATAAAATCCGCCTGACCCTGATGCCGAAAGGTTTTGGCTGCGAGAATAAATCCCAGCTTAGGATGTTTAGGCCTACCGCTTCGCTTGAAGAGATAAAAAAATTCATCATCGAGGCGGTTAAGTCAGCCGGCCCGGATGCCTGCCCGCCGTATGTTGTGGGCGTGGGTATCGGCGGCAGCGCGGATTACGCCTGCTTTCTGGCTAAGAAAGCACTATTAAGGAAACTCCAAACTCCAAACTCCAAATTCCAAACTGAATTATTGAAAGAAATCAACAATCTCAACATCGGCCCGATGGGTTTAGGCGGGAAAACCACCGCGCTGGCAGTCAATATCGAAACTTACCCCACGCACATCGCAGGCCTTCCGGTAGCGGTGAATATCAGCTGCCATGCCTTACGCAGCGCAACATTAGTCCTGAGCGGAGCGAAGGAATAAAATGCTTGATTTAAAATGCGGCGATAAAGTTTTTTTTAGCGGTAAGCTCTATACCGCGCGCGACCAGGCGCATAAGCGCCTTGTTGAAGCGCTCAAAAAACGCCGCGGGCTGCCTATTCCCTTAAAGGGCGCAATTATCTATTACTGCGGCCCGACAAAAACCCCGAAAGGCAAAGTCTTCGGTGCTTGCGGCCCGACGACAAGCTCGCGGATGGATGAATTTACCCCCGCCTTGCTTAAATCCGGCGTTTGGGGTTTAATCGGCAAAGGCGGCCGCTCCAAAGAAGTTATCAGCGCCATAAAAAAATATCAGGGGGTTTATTTTCTCGCTCTCTCGGGGTGCGCGGCATTGCTTTCAAAATATGTCAGGAAAGCAAGACCGGTTGCCTATAAAGATCTGGGCCCGGAAGCGATTTATGAACTGGAAGTAGAAAATTTTCCATTAATCGTAGGAATCGACGCGAAAGGAAGAGATATCTATGCAAAGAAATGACGGAAGAGGCGCGGATAAAATCAGAAAACTAAAAATCACCCGTAATTTTTTAAAATACGCCGAAGGCTCCTGCCTGATTGAATTAGGCAACACCAAAGTAATCTGCAGCGCTTCGGTTGAAGAATCAGTTCCGCCATTTTTAAGGAACAGCGGCACCGGCTGGGTAACTGCTGAATACGGAATGCTGCCGCGTTCCTGCAAATCGCGTATCCCCCGCGGCAAGGATTCAGGCCGCACCCACGAGATTCAACGCTTAGTCGGCAGGTCTTTGCGCGCGGTGACTGAGATGAAGGATTTAGGCGAGCGCACTATCTGGCTTGACTGCGACGTGATTCAGGGTGACGGGGGTACGCGCACCGCGGCGATCACCGGTAGTTTCATTGCCCTGGCAGACGCCCTGCAGAAACTTAAAAAAGACGGATTAATCGGTAAGATTCCTATCCGCGATTACGTTGCCGCCACAAGCGTGGGGATTTTTAGGGGGGAAGAGATGCTGGATTTGACTTACGAAGAGGATTCCCAAGCCGAAGTGGATATGAATATTATCATGACCGGCAAGGGCGAGTTTATCGAGGTCCAGGGGACATCGGAACGCAAGCCTTTCAGCAAAGCGCAGATGGACAGGCTCCTCGATTTGGCTAAAAAAGGGATAGAGGATTTAATCGATGCCCAGCGCAGCCTGCTTAAAGACGTAGTCAAGTAATTTATGGAATTAGTCGTAGCTACAAAAAATAAGAAAAAGCTTAGAGAGATAAAAGACCTGCTTAAGGGCGTGCGGATTAAAGTCACCTCTATAGACGATTATAAAAATCCTCCGCGGATTATTGAAGACGGCAAGGCTTTTCATGAGAACGCGATTAAAAAAGCGGTTAAGATTGCCCGCTTTACCGGAAAATTGACTGTCGGGGAAGATTCCGGGCTTTGCGTGGATGCTCTGTCCGGAGCGCCGGGAATTTATTCCTCGCGCTTTGCCGGAAGGAATAAAAGCGACGCCGCAAACAATAAAAAGCTATTGAGATTACTGGAGGGTCTGCCGCAAAAAAAAAGAGGGGCGCATTATGTCTGCGCCGCGGCTTTGGCAGACAAAGACGGCCTGGTAGCTAGCGTCGGAGGGAAGTGCGACGGGAGAATCGGATTTACGCCAAAGGGGAATTCCGGCTTCGGCTATGACCCGCTGTTTGTCATCCCCAAATATAAAAAGACCTTTGCCCAGCTGGGGTTAAAGATAAAGCATCAGATGAGCCACCGTTTCCGCGCGCTGACTAAGGCAAAGAAAGTAATTCAGAAATATATTGAGAAGCACGGCGGCGGTTGATATAATTCTATGTTGATACTCCCGCAATTTGTAACGGTGGGCGTGCCCCGTTACAAATTGAGTCAGCTATTTGATAGATTCGCAATTTGTAACGGGGCGTGGCTCAGTTTGGCTAGAGCACCTGCTTTGGGAGCAGGAGGCCACAGGTTCAAGTCCTGTCGCCCCGATTATTTGAAACGTCCCTGTAGCTCAGTTGGATAGAGCATCTGCCTTTCACAAGGGAGCCTCTATGCGGAAAAAAACGCATAGAGTGGATGCGGCTATATGCAAGGATCCCCGTTTATTAAATACGGGCAATTTGCAGGCAACTGCTGAGTTTCACAGGTATTCGTTTGGTTAACTCTAGGTAAGAAAGGAGGTGAAAATTGCACCACACTAAGTGTAAAGCCGATATTGGACTCAGTAAGGTTATTACTGATCTTATGAGAAAGGGATTTGTGCCTTGCATACCTTTGTCAGAGCATCAGCCATACGACCTTATTGCTGTTGCGTATAGCGGGACGACTTTTAGAATTCAGGTCAAATATGCCGCGCTTAAGCAAAACGGAACAATTGAAGTAAGGTTTAGGCGCAATTGGGCAGATGGTAATGGCTGCCATACACAGGCATATGCTAAGGACGAATTTGATTACTATGCAATATTTTGTCCGGAGAAAGACAAGGTCGTCTATATCCCCAATGGTCCTGATTGTCCAAAGGTGATACGCTTTGACAGAACAGCCAATAACCAAGCTCAATATATAAAATGGGCTAACGAATACTTGGAGATTAAGCAGGAGTCCTCAGAGACTATACGCCGCACACCTGCAATGGCGAAGACATAGTC
>CAYNRN010000004.1:2361-46924 GCA_964399915.1 uncultured Planctomycetales bacterium | reverse complement strand
TAAATTTTGAAAGGTCATTTTTAGTTTTAGCCTTTTTTAGTTGCGCCAAAACAATGCGGTCAATATCTGACTGGGTAAATTTTCTCTCAATCTTATCCAGCTCCTCTTTAGCGGTTTTATAAAACCAAAGCAAATATCTTTTCTTTAAATTGGGGGCATCAAGCTTATTCATTATTTATCCGGATGCTGCTGCTTAAAAGGGATCACCGGGGCAGTCCAGGGTGTTTGCTGATTGATTACTGAAATCTCCAAAGGGCAGACGTTTGCCGGCACGGTTAAGGCAAACTTCACCGCGTTTTCAATTGCCTCCGTAGACATCAACCGGGAAGTATCGGCTGTGACTTCTTTTAATTTGCCGGTCAAATCGGTATCCGTAACGCCCGGCAATAATGAAGTAATCTTAATCCCGTAATCGCGCACTTCCCAGAAGAGCCCTTTTAAAAATGCGCGCAAGCCCACCTTTAGCGAACTATAGACCAGGAAGTTCCTGGGCAGCGGGTCGCAGAGCGTTGAGCCTGAAACCATGTTGATGATCGCCCCGGATTTTCTTTCCATCATTTCATTAATTACCAGGCGGATCAAGCGCACATATCCTAAATAATTAGTATGCGCAAGTTTCTCAAAATCCTCTATCGGCTGTTTATGAAAGGGGTATTGGCTGGAAACTCCGGCATTATTGATTAAAATATCAATCTTACCGAACTCTTTCCTAGCTTTATTAACCAGGTTTTCCAGGTCTTGCAGCTTTGTAACATCGCAGGCAACCGGCAGTACCTTGACTTTGAATTTTTTGGCGATCTCTGCGGCGGTTTCTTTAAGCGGGGCTTCCTGGCGCGCGGCTATAGCGACATTTACGCCTAAGCCAGCTACTGTTTCTGCCAAGGCCTTGCCTATTCCGCGGCTTGCGCCGGTGACGATCGCAGTTTTACCTTTTAAATTAGCTTCCATTATTTTATCCCCTCCCTTTGAATTACTTTATTACCGATAATCAACAGCAAAAATAAGCCGCAGGCAAAAGTTGAAAACCCGAATACAAAACTCTTTTGCATAACTAATCCTGCCAGCCAAACACCCACGCCGCCGGCAAGAAAACGCAGGCCGCTGTTTAAGCTTGCTGCTTCATTAAGGAATTCCGCAGGTAAATCAGTAAGCATAGTAGAGAGCCCCGCATGATTAAAGGTCCAGCCCAGGCCCCAGATAACCATTGCCAAAGCGATAATCCAGATCAGCGGAATTTTCAGCATCAGCGGCAAGGCGCTTAAGATCATCAGGATAATCCCCGTATTTACCGTCTTGCGCCTGCCAAAAGAATCAGCCAGAACCCCTCCGATTAGCTCGCCGAAGACTCCGCTTAAGCTGGTAAGCGTAATCAGCATGCTGATCAAAAACTGGGAATACGAAAGAGCAATGGAAAAATAAACCGCCAGCCACTGCTGAACGCCGTGATAAAACAGGCTGACCAAAAATATATAAGAAAAGACCGTCAGTACGCGCCTGTCTTTGAAGGCGCGCAGGTAATTGACACTCAAACCGTCCTGCTCTTTTTTAAAATCAGGCAGGAAGAGCAGCATTGCTACCCATAGGCCTGAACCGGCAATTGCCGGGAGCAGGTAAGCCATCCTCCAGTGCAAAACTCCGCTTAAAAATAACCCTAAGAGCGAAGCTATAAATGCGCAACCGAAAAATACCCCTACCATTCTGCCGCGCGATTCTAGAGGGCAGCGCTTGGCGATGATAATCAGCCCCAGCGGGATGACCGAAGCCCCGAATACCCCCATCATCAATCTGGAAGCAGAAAGCCAAAATATGCTCTTACTTGCCGCGGCGGCGAAATTCGAGATCACAAAGAGCGCAAAAAATACCAGCTCTACTTTTTTAGCGTTAAAAGCCCGGATCAGCGGGCCGTAAAACAAGGCTGCTATGCCGTATGAGAGCATATAGAGCCAGACGATCCTTGCGGCGATAAACTGCTCAATGGAAAAATCACTTGCAATAGAGGGAATCAGCGCTGCGCTTGCAGCTACGCTAAAAGAAAGAACGCCTGCTTCAATACAAAGTATGGAAAAAGTCGTTTTTTTCAAGCTACAACACCCGCTTCTTTCTCTATGGTTGCCTTAAAAATTTTAAGGTTATCCTGCGAGTGCTTATTAATAAAACCCTCTACTTGTGCGTCGTTAAATTTTGCCTTATCATCCATTTCAAAATGCTGAATCCAGGCCATCTCAACACCGCCGGCCTTGGGAGTATAAAGCCAGATGATTTTCATGTATTTAAAGGGAAACTCCGGAGGTAATTTCTGGGCATAGGCGAAATTATGCTCTTTAAACAGCAGGCGGTATGACTGCCAGCTGTTGCCTTCATCATCAGTGAGGCGGAAGGTAAGTTTATTGCCTTCGCGCTTCGATACTTTCGCCTCTTTATACTCTGTGCCAAAAAGCTCTGTCCAGCGCTCGATATCATTAGAGATATCAAAAACCTTTTCATAAGGCGCGTTGATAATGATTGAATTACACGTATGTCCCATATTACCCCCCCTATTTTTAATTTTGCGGGTGGCCCGCCACAAAGTTTGGCGGGGCAGGACCCGCAAAATCACAAAATGGCTACCACCCTTGCCCAGGCAGCGCCGGTATTTTTTATGCGTACCGGGAAACAGATTACCTTAAAACCTGACGCGGGCAATTTTTCCAGGTTAGCCAGCCTCTCAATGTGGATAAACTCTCTTTTTCTCCCGTGAAAATGCGCCGGATAAAGCGGCTTTTTTTGTTCCAAAAACTCTTTTAGCATGAATTTATAAGGCCGGTCAATGCCCATAGTATCCACGCCGAAAATCTTTATCCCCTTATCTAATAAATAATCTATCGCGCCGGTATCTACTCCCGGATAATCGCTAAAGTAGGCGGGGGTGCCAAAAAGCTTATCCGCGCCTGTTTCTAAAAACACGATATCTTGGGGCTTAAGCGTATAATTTATTTTCTTTAACCCATCTTCTATGTCTTTCGCGCTGATTGCCTCCGCTGGCTTCTTATGCCTAAAATCAAGTTTGACCCCATCTGCATAGCACCATTCCAGGGGGATCTCATCAGCTGTTTTTGCAGGGCGGTTTTCTGATTTTGAGCCGTAATGAAACGAATAATCCAAGTGCGTGCCGATATGCACCGGAGAATGCACGATTTCCAGGGAAAGGAATTCTTCGTCAGGCAGGTCTCCTTTTCTTAAGATGCGTTTGCCCAAGGCGTATTGAATTTTGCCCAAGAGGGTCCTGCCCATAATCACGCGATTAAACTTCTCTACCCCGGCTTTATGGCTCACCCGCTCAATTTCTACCTTATGCACCTCAAAGGCCTTTTCGTCTATAGGAAGGCTTAAGTCAATAATCCGCATTATTTCGCACCCAGCTTGGACTGAATAACCTTTTCGATATCGTTTACGCTGCAGGTTTTGGTAATTTCTTTCGGGCTTAACTTCACCCCAAACGCCTTCTCAAGCGCAATCACCGTCTCAACCATCTCGGTTGAGTCTACGCCGATAGAATCCTGCAGGTTTATCCCGTCTTTTAACTCTTCGGGCTTTAATTTAAGCAGGCTAATAATTACTTCTCTTACTTTTTCTTTTGTATCCATATATCCGCTCCTTTTTGTTTCTTGTATTAAATATGGACTTCGCCTTTAGTTGCCCCGGCTTCCCATTTTCCAACCCCTTCCATGACATCCCTGAAACAGAGCTTAGCCAGCGGGTCAAAATTACTCTCCATAATCCGGTTGATGCGTCCGGGTTTTGAGAAAAACTCCCTCATACACCATGAGCCCAGCCTTCCTAAGTCTTCAATGGTTAAGTGGTTAGTGGGGATGACCGGATGCAAAAAATCCCAGGTAGAAAAATCCACTTTTTTAGGGTCAATCCAGTTTTTCTTTAAAGCGATCCTCCACATCGGAGAATTAGGCGCAGGCGTCACATACCCGACCCATAAGATATCCGGGTCAACAGCATCGGTAAATTCAAAACGCTGCTTGACAATCGCCTCGGTATCATAATCAAAACCCATCATGATATCAGCGACGATAGCGATGTCGTTTTTACGCAGTATCTCTATGGTCTTCTGGATCTGCTCTAAGGTAATGCCCTTGGCGATTTTTTTAAGTTCCGATTGCGTGGTAACCTCAATGCCAAATACCCCCATAAACAAGCCGGTTTCCTTCATCAGCGGCAGGATCGATTCGCAATTCACCCAGTCAATCGCCCGGCCCAGGGAAACCCATTTGATATCGATTTTTTTCTGTTTTTTCAGGTTACAGAATCTCTCGACGCGCTTGGGGTCAACATTAAAGTTATCATCCTGGATTACCACCACTTTAACCCCGTATTTATTCTGCAATATCTCCATCTCCTCGATTACCCGTTCAGGAGATTTTGCCCGCCACTTCAGGAAATCCGAGGGAAAACGCGGGTCAAACTGGTCCCATTCATAGCAGAACGTGCATGCCGAAGGGCACCCTCGCGAAGTAACCATATCCACAAACGGCTTCCAGTAGGTATGGCCTACGTATTTATCCATCGGGAATAGATCATACGCCGGAAGCGGTAATTTATCTAAATCCAGCAATAACGGCTTATGCGGCCCCATTACGATTGCCCCGTCAACGCGCGAAGTAACCCCGGCGACGTCTTTTAAGGGCTTGTTTTTATCGATTGCCTCGATTAAATCCCCGAAAGATTCTTCTTCGCCCATTACCACAAAATCAATTCCCGGGTTTTCCTCTAATGTCGGAACAGGCATTGCCGAGTACCACAATCCGCCTAAGATTATCTTTACCTTAGGCAGGGCTTTTTTAATTCCGGCGGCGGCCTCTTTAAAATGCCGCAAAACCCCGTATCCGCCATAACCGTGTATCTGTTCGCCCATCACCACGATATCGGGATTTTTCTCTTTGACCAAAGCGATTAATTGCTCCATGGGAGTTTCCAGGGCCCTGCCGTCAATCACCGAAACATCCTGATAACCTCTCTCCCTGGCATATGCCGCCCAATGCGCGTAGAGCTGATTCGGCGACCTGTGTATACCGTGGGTTGCCCAGGCTCCTACCTTAGGCATGACGAATAAAATCTTCATTACTCCTCCTTATGGTTTTTCTACGATTAATACCGAATTAATCCCGCCTCTTCCGCGGGAAATTACCATTGCCCTGTTTATCTTATGCTCTGCTGCCTGCTTACCTATATAATACAGTCCGTTTACCGCCGGCTGATCAAGATTGACGGTTGGCGGGATTAAATCATGCTCCATAGCCAGTATTGCTGCAATCAGATCAACCGCTCCGGATGCCCCCAGGAGATTTCCGAACATTGACTTCGGGCAACTAACCGGAATATCTTTTATCCGGCTGCCAAAAACCTCTTTTATTGCGGCTACTTCTCCGTTATCCCATAAATCCAGCGCCAGGCCGTCTAAACTGATGTAATCTATATCCTGCGGATTGGTTTTTGCGTCCAGCAAAGCCATCTGAATCGCCCGCGCCAGTTCCTTACCGTCAGAAGCAGGGTTAATCCTGTTTACTCCGTCACAGGTTACGCCGTACCCTGTGATGACAGCTTTTATACCCGCCCCGCGTGATTTTGCCCGCGCGGTACTCTCTAAAACCACAATCCCGGCGCCCTCTCCGATGACAAATCCGCCGCGTTTTTTATCAAAAGGCCGGTATGCTGATTCCGGATGTTCGTTATCTGTAGATAACCCGCCGTAAGTATTACAGCATAAAAGCGCATAAGGAGTAACCGGCGCTTCCATGCCTCCGGCTAAGATCATATTCAGTTTATTCTTGCCTAAAATTTTTGTCGCATACCCCAGCGCCATCAGGGAGCTTGCCCTGTCGGCGACCACGGTCTTGCTGAAACCTTTTATCCCGTAATGAATAGAAACCTGGCCCTGGGGCGCTGCCGGAAACCAGGCGGATGCCATATAGGGAGAAACCCCCTCGCGGCCTTCGATATAAAGGTCGCGCAATTCAGTCTCGGCATAAAGCCAGCCGCCTAAGGCATTGCCTAAAAATATACCCACTAAATTAGGGTCCTCTTTTTTAATATCGATGCCTGAATCCTGTAAAGCCATCTCGGAAGCGATCAAAGCCATATGCGAGAAGGCGTCTATCTTTTTCAAGAGCCTCTCTGAAATTGTGCTGTATTTTTCCAGGTCGTCGATTTGCCCGGCGATGCGGGAAGGGTATTTTGCGGATTCGAAGCGGGTGATTTGTTTTATAAAAGAGCGGCCGCTCTTTATGTTCGCCCAGAATTGGCGTGTTCCGATACCCGAAGGCGTAACGATACCGAGGCCGGTAATTGCAATCCTATCCATTAAATCTCCTTAAGACTAAAGACGAGTGTATCCCGGAAAATCCGCTTGAGGTCTTTAAAATCATATTTACCTTTTTATCGCGCGCTTTATTAGGGATATAATCAAGGTCGCAAAGCGGGTCCTTCTCCTCCTGATTTATCGTCGGCGGTAGGATATTTCTTTCGAAAATCAGCGAACAGATCACCAGCTCCACGGCATTTGCCGCTGCCAAGGGGTGCCCAATCATTGATTTGAGGGAACTGATGGGGAGTTTATAAGCGTAATCGCCGAAAACCGCCTTGTAGGCGCTGGTTTCAAATATATCATTCATACGGGTGGATGAACCGTGGGCATTGATGTAATCAATGCCTGCGGGTTTAACCTGGGCGTCTTTTAAGGCAAGATTGATGCAGCTGGTCATTGCTGAACCGTCTGAAGGAAGATCCGTCATGTGGAAGGCGTTACAGCTTGTGCCAAAGCCTAAAACCTCGGCGTAAATATGCGCGTTGCGTTTCAGGGCGTGATTTAATTCTTCTAAAATCAATATCCCTGAGCCTTCGGATAAGACAAAGCCGTCGCGTTTATTGTCAAAGGGCCGCGATGCTTTTTGCGGCTCATCATTATGTACCGAGAGGACATTTACCACGTCAAAGGCCCCGAAAGTAATCGGGGTAATCGGCGCTTCTGCTCCGCCGCAGATCATAATATCGTGCTCCCCGTCCTGAATAGTCTCTAAACCGAACCCTAAAGAATCCGTGCCTGCGGTGCAACCCGTGGAGAGGGTACTGGATATTCCTTTGAGCCCGTATTTGGCATTCAGCTCAATGGAAGGGGTATTGAACATCGCCGCGTCATAAAGGTCCTGCCGCACGCGCGCAGGGTCAATCGGGTGCTTGCCGTCGTCGGTAACCAGGGCGAATTCCTCTTCCATGTATTTTGTCCCGCAGATGGCATTGGCAAGGCAGACGCCGACGCGGCGGGGGTCTTCTTTTGAAAAATCAAGTTTGCTGTTTCTGACCGCCTCATCTGCAGCCACAACCCCAAACTGCACATATCTATCCATACGCACGGCTTCTTCATGGTTGAGCCCGAGTTTAAACGGGTCGAAATCCCTCACCTCAGCGGCGATCTTGGTATTAAAAACGGAAACGTCAAATCCGTCTACCCGCCTGACCCCTGATTTTCCGGAAATAAAGCCTTTCCAGGCATTCTCATTACCGATGCCGTTAGGCGAAACTACCCCTATTCCGGTAATCACTACGCGGCGTTTTGCCATAGATTACTTCCCCTTCTCCTCTTCTACTCGAGAAACCTTAAAAATAATATTTCCCCCGTCAGGACAGGTAACCGTATCCACTGAATCCGGGTTTTTCATAAAAAAGAATTTTGCCCCGAAATTAAGTGCAAATAACGCCGGAAAAGCAGTGTGAAAAGCCGCGCCGCAGAATCCCGGTATACATTTAAGCCCAGTGGTTTCCCATTTATCCCCGACTTTATAACCGAAAGAACACTTACCCTTTGCCTTAATCACTTCAATCAGCATTTTTTCAGGGCGCGGCCCTTTCCAATCAGGGTCCTTAGGGATGTTTTCGACCTTCCCCTGCTTATCGAGAATCTCCGCTTTAAACTCAAGTTTGCCTCCGTCAGGGCAAGTTACCAAAAGAGAGCGCTGATTATCGCGGAAGGGAAACTTTGCCCCGAAACTCAAAGCATAGATTGTGGGGAATAAAGCGTGCGCAAGCCCAAGGCAAAAATGTTTCGGCGGATGTGTAAAATCCTCTAAGATTATCTGATCGCCTTTTTTATAACCGTGGTAACAATCGCCGTAAACGTTTTCTACGGTAAGTTTTAGTTTAGGAAAGGGGGTATCCACCATTTGAATCCAATAGCTCCTTTGTGGCTGTCATTAATTCCTCTTTTGTAAAAAACTTTTTATTCTTTTCAACCTGATGCACCATCTCTACCAGTTTGCTGTTCAGAGGCGCGGGGATTCCGTACTGCTTTGCCAAGGCCGTAAATTCCCCGTTTATGTAATCTATTTCGGAAGAGCGCTGGCGCTTTATGCTCTGTAAGATCGAGCCGTATAAGGGCTCTTTACTTAATTTAGACATTATGCCGGAAAAAATCTTAGCCGCCTCTTCAGGCGGCAGCGAAGTGAGCTTAGTTATGTTTTCAACCGGAAAACCCGGCAATGAAACCAGCTTTATCCCGGCAGTAGAAACGATATCAAAACCCTCCCTCCAGATGGCGATGCTGATACGGCTGATATTGAAGTCGGAAAACGCCTCCTGCATACTTACTCCCAATATCGCTGCCAGGCAATTATTGGCATTGACGAATATCTTAAGATACTTCATCCCCTTAATATCCTCGCTGATCACTACCGGAAATATTTTATTCAGGACCATGCTGATATCGATCAGCTTGCGGTCCGGCCCGGGGCGGTCTAATTTTCCGATGATCCAGCTACCTTCAAAATTATGCACTACCTTGGCCGGCTCAAGATAGGTAGAGCCGAACATCACGATGCTTGAGATGATATTTTCTTTGGGGATAAACCTGCCGATGATCTCTTCGGCGCGCACGCCGTTCTGCACCGATACTAAAGCAGCCTCTTTCAGCAGGGCAGCGCTATCTTTAAGCACCAGCTCTATATCCTGCGTCTTACAGGCAAGAATAGCCAAATCCGGCTTTAATGATAGGCGTTCAAACGCCCTAAGGCTAATGTTAAAGACGCCCCTTACTCCGCTGATCTTTAAACCATGTTCATTTACCGCTTTAACCGTATCCGGGCGTCCGACTAAGCAGACCTCTTCTTCCTTTTGCTTGAGGTATCCGGCAACAAGGTTGCCTATTGCCCCTGCGCCGATGACCGCAATCTTCATTTTTTACCGCCGTTCCTGGGGAAACCGTATTTCTTATAGTCAAACCCCACCTGCTCCAAGAGGCGCACCATCATACTGTAAAAAGGCGAAGGCACATCGGAAAAAAACGCTCCCACCACATCCTGTTCTTCTATTAAAGGGGAGTTCCTTTGTTTGGCCAATTCTTGAGCCCTGGCAGTTACTGCGGCCTCGGTAATATGACGGTGAAATACCGGGATTTTGGATACCATCAGCTCCAACTTCTCTTTCGTTTTAATCTCCCAATCCATGATTTAGGCCTCATTTAATAGTTAAATTTATATAGTAAAATTTTACTATATTATAAGAATTTTTGTCTCTTTGTCAAGCTATTTTTAAGCAAAAACCCGGGCCTTTTTATATTAGATCGCTCTGATTAAGCCTTCCAGAAAGGAGGCCTCTGTTTCCAGGAGCTTAAGATTATGCTCGAGTATGCGGATTAAAGCAGCCGGGGTCTTCTTCTTACGCTGGGCCTCCAGCATCTGCCTTAACCCCTGCGAGATCCGGTTGAGGATAAATATCCTGCCGCGCAGGCGCCTGTGCGCTGAACCCGGTTTCATATATTTTAAAAAATAGAGGCTTAGATCGAGGCTGAATTGCGGGCGTTTAAAATCAAGGAAACTTTTAGTCAGCAGCTCATTAAAACGCGCCTGGCCTTTTTTAGTCAGGGCGTAGGTAAAACGGGTAGGCCTCCTCCCCTGCCTGCCGGAACGTTTCTCTACCAGGCCTTTCTTCTCCATTACCCTCAACGGATAATAGATTGATTTAAGCTCAACCCCGGCAAACAAAGAAAGGATTTCTCTTACCCGGGTCTTTATCTCATACCCATGGCAGGGCCGCTCTTTTAAAAGGCCCAACAAAAGCAGCTCATTCTCTATCATTGATTTGCCCGATATCCCTGAACTTTTTATACCTGGCTTTAAGCAGGGCATCTCTGGAAAGCGAACGTAACTCTTTCAAATCCTTAATCAGCACTTCTTTGAGGCTGCCGGCGGCTTGTTCCGGGTCATGGTGGGCCCCGCCTAATGGTTCAGGTATGATTTCATCAATAATGCCGAACTTAAGCAGGTCCTCTCCGGTAAGCTTAAGCACCTCGGCTGCGTCCGGGGCTTTTGAACCGTCCTTCCAGAGGATAGCCGCGCACCCTTCCGGAGAGATTACCGAGTAATAGGCATTCTCCATTACTGCGACGCGGTCAGCCACTCCTATGCCAAGGGCCCCCCCTGAACCGCCCTCACCTATGACTATTGCCACGATAGGAGTCGCAATCTGCATCATCTCCCGCAGGTTCAATGCTATAGCCTGCGCCTGGCCGCGTTCCTCCGCCCCTATGCCCGGGTATGCCCCCGGGGTGTCTATAAATATCACCACCGGCAGGGAAAATTTTTCGGCTGCCTGCATCATCCTCAATGCCTTACGGTAACCTTCGGGGTGCGCGCAGCCGAAATTACGTTTCAGGTTCTCCTTGGTATCCCTGCCCTTCTGATGGCCGATTACAACGACCTTCTCTCCGTCAAGCTTGGCAAAGCCGCAGACTATTGCTTTATCGTCAGAGAAAAGCTTATCGCCGTGCATCTCTATAAAATCGGACATAATCATATTGATGTAATCGTAGGTATAGGGGCGCTGCGGATGGCGGGCTATCTGCACCCTCTGCCAGGCAGTGAGGTTCCCGTAAGTTTCTCTTCTTAGTTTGCCTAATTTCTCCTCCAAGTGTTTGACTTCGGAAGAAAGATCTATCTTTCTATTAGAAATAAAATGCTTCAATTCCTGGATCTTCTTTTCTAATTCAACAATCGGTTTTTCGAAATTCAAGCCGTTCATAATATTTTAGTCTACGATTGTGACTTCCGTGCCTGCGGGAACGATAATATAAAGTTCTTCCGCGTCCTGGTTAGCCATGCGCACGCACCCCTGGGTCACCTGCCTGCCTAAACTCGCCGGGTCGGTGGTCCCGTGTATCCCGTAGCCGCCTAAATCAAAGCCCATCCAGCGGGTCCCCAGGATATTGTCGGGGCTGCCCGCAGGCACTTGCGTCCCCGCCTTAAACCAGGTGGGGTTTTCCAGTTTATTGACAATCTTGAACTTTCCCGTCGGCGTAGAATTATTAGTGCCTGTGGAAACAATATATGTCTTGACCAGCTCCCCGCCGCTTTCCAGCAGCAGGGTATTCTGGGACTTATCCACAAATATACTAAAAGGCGCAGTCCACACCTTAATCTTTCTGCCCGGGTATATCGTATCGCCGCTGATATTATTGCTCTTCTTAATCAGATCCACGGTGGTGTTAAAATGTTTGGCTATCTTAGCCAATGAATCGTACGGCTGTATTTCGTAAGATTCGCTATTTTGTGTGATTGCAGGAGAAAAAAGCAGCTTGATATTCAGGCCCTCTACGTTTTTCTGCCAGCTCAGCACTTCTTTTGAATTAGGAGATTCCTCCTCCAATGCCTGGTAGATTTCTTTGGCTTGCTGGTAATTCCCCCCTTCTTCGGCTTTTTTTGCCTGGGTGGCTGCTGCCCCTGCAGAAGCAGGCAGTAAACCCTCCCCCTTCGGCAGCGCTAAAGGCGGTTTTCTTAAGGCAGTAACCGCGAAAACAATTATCCCCGTTAATAAGGCCGCGCCGAGCGCTACGAATAAAACTTTCTTTTTCACAACACCCTCCTTAAATGAGCGCATAACTTACGAGCACGATAGTGCGAGTAAGTTATAGCGTCCTTAGCAGAAATTATCTGTCAGCGTGCGCGAATTAATACTTGCCATTTACCTTAAATTTTTAATTCAGGTAGATGGCAAGTATAAGTTCGCACGTATAAGTTACGTCGCCTTATCGTAAACTAAGGCTCCGTAACTTATGTGCTCACTTATAAAATGCCGCAAAAGCGATTACCGCGCCTAAGAGAAACCCGGCAATCACTTCAACCGGGGTATGCCCGACCAGTTCACGCAGCCGGCCCTCGTTAATCTTGCCTCTCCAGTAAATATCTTCGGAAATTTTGTTTAAAATCCGCGCCTGCCTGCCTGTTGCCCTGCGCACCCCCTGGGCATCAAACATCACCAGCAAGGCCAGTGCTGCTCCCAGCGCAAAATAAGCGCTGTCAAAACCATACTCAAGCCCCAAGGCAAAGCCCAGGCAGGTAAATCCCGCTACGTGGCTTGAAGGCATGCCGCCTGTGCCGGCGAGCCAGCGGAAATCAAATTTTTTTTCCCGGACTACTCCCAGCCCGACTTTAACCAGCTGGGCGAAGATCCAGGCGAAGATAGTGGTTAAAAAAACCTGATTATGGAAAAACTGGTCAAAAATTAATCCCATTTTTTATTTTCCGCCGGATGGCTTTCCTTCGGATGCTGCCGGAGAGACATCAATTTTAACTTTAGCGGGATATGTAGGCTTTCCGTCCCTGACGATAAAACCCTGGTTTCCCGGTAGATTATCGCTGCCCTGAGAATCAGCTGCGTCTTTCATCTGAAAACCCACCTTGCGCGCCTGCCATCTTAATTCCCTGAGCGCCTTTTTTAGCCCGGAGATAGAGGTAAGCTTTGCCTGTAAATCATCCCGCTCCTGCGTGGCCTGCTTTAACTGGGAATTCAATTCTTCCTTTTCTTTCTGCAGCCCGGCAAGCTGGGCATTAACCTTTTCTACAGAATCTTCCATCCGGGCATAATCCCTGAACAATTTGTCCAGCCGTTTGGCGCCTGCCTTAATATTGCGCAGCATTTTTGCGTTTTCTTCCTCTAGTTTCCTTGCGGCCGCCTTTTCTTTCTCTAATGTTTCCAGCAGGTTCTGCTTCTCCTGAAGAGTTTCATCCAGGCGCGACTGGGTCTGTTTGAGGGACTGGGTTAGTTTATATTTCTCATTAAAAGAGCGCGCGTATTTATAAACGCTGAAAATCGTAATACCTGCCATCAAAAGCACCAGCAGCGTGACCTTATAATGTTTGGTTCCCAGCCATTTTTCCATAGACCAGCCCCTTTAAAAATGTGTATTATAGGTTATCACGAAATTTCCTGCCGGGCAAGCCCCATTAGGAAATGCCGCATTATAGAGTATCATGGAATTTCTAACCGGGCAAGGTTTTTGTTGCCTCTGGAAGGCAGGTTTTTACGTTAGATTCTGCCTGATTGCACGTCTATTAAGGTATGGAGGTGTAAATATGCTGGCAAAGGCGTTCAGTTTCGGCATCTGCGGCATAGAGGCGTACGCGGTAGAAGTAGAGGTGGATGTTGCCTGCGGGCTCCCTGCCTTAAGCTTAGTCGGGATGGCAGATACCGCTATCCGGGAAAGCAGAGAAAGGGTAAAGTCGGCAATAAAAAATTCGGGGTTTCTCTGGCCTGCGGGAAGAATCACCGTCAGCCTTGCGCCTTCAGATATCAAGAAAGAGGGCGCGGGCTTTGACCTGGCGATCGCCTTAGGGATACTAGCAGCCAGCGGACAGATGAACCCTGCCTGCCTGCAAAACCATTACTTCATAGCAGAGCTCTCCCTTAACGGGGATTTGAGAAAAACCGCCGGGGTGCTGCCGGTAAGCATAGCGGCAGGCGCTTCGGCGATTAAAAATATCGTTGTATATAAAGATAACGCCAGAGAAGCGGCATTAGTAAAAGGGGTAAATGTATTCGGACTTAAAACGTTGCGGGAGAGCGTGGAATTCCTAAATAACCCGTCGCTGCTTAAACCATCGTCCTTTGATTTTCGTGCCTTATCAGGCCAGAGAAGCAGTTATGCCCTTGATTTCAGAGAGGTCAAAGGCCAGCACCTGGCAAAAAGGGCTATTGAGGTGGCAGTCGCCGGCGGCCACAACCTGCTGATGATCGGCCCTGCGGGGAGCGGGAAAACCATGCTGGCAAAAAGGATTCCCACGATTATTCCGGATATGGCTGAAGAGGAAGCGCTGGAAGTAACCAGAATTCACTCAATAATGGGGGCTGTTGCGGCGGATTCAGGAATCATCAATACCCGCCCCTTCCGCAGCCCGCACCACAGCACTTCAGCGGTTGCGCTGGTCGGCGGCGGCCCGATCCCCAGGCCGGGAGAGATCAGCATGGCGCATCAGGGCGTCCTCTTTCTGGATGAAATGCCGGAATTCCGGCGCGATTGCCTGGAGGCGCTGCGCCAGCCTCTGGAAGAAGGAAGCGTGCGCGTCTGCCGGATAAAGAAATCATTCCTCTTTCCCTCTGATTTTATGCTCGTCTGCGCGATGAACCCCTGCCCCTGCGGCTATTATACCGACCCCCGCAAAAATTGCAGCTGCGGCACAACGCGCATCCATAATTATATCTCTAAAATATCCGGGCCGCTTTTAGACAGGATAGATATCCATATCCATGTGCCCGCGGTCAAATACCGGGAGCTTACGGATAACAAAGATGCCGAATCATCGCAAATGATAAAACTGCGCATAGAGCGGGCACGCAGCATCCAGAAAGAACGTTTTATAAAAGAGGGCATATTCTATAACGCCCGGATGAATATGCGCCTGACCAGAAAGCATTGCCTGTTAAAAGGAGAAGGGGAAAGGCTGCTGAAGACGGCGATGCACGAGCTGGGATTATCAGCGCGCGCTTTTGATAAGATCCTGAAGGTTTCAAGGACGATTGCGGATATTTCTGGGGAGGGAGAAATCCTTCCGGCGCATATTGCCGAGGCCCTGCAATACCGCGCCTTAGACGTAAATAACCTACTTGTTTAACACCTGAATCACTACGACGGCGCTATCGGTGTTGCCTTTATCATCCTGCACAGTCAGGGTGGCTTCAAAGTTTTCAGTACCGTATATCCCGCTGTAATATGTATTGGTACAGGCTGGTTTATCCGAACTATCCCCGTCGCCAAAATCCCAGTAATAGGAGACTATCCTTCCGCGCTTGACTTTAGAACGCCGCCCGTTAAAACTTACCCTTAAGGGAGGATAACCCTTAAGCGGATTAGCAACGATGACCGCCTGGGGTTTATACTGAGGGGCATTTTTTACCACCGGCTGAACCGGTTTCTGAGGAGGCTCCTTAGGCGGCCCCTTGACAGCAAGCTCCTCTTCTTTGACCTTTGGCAACGGGGCAGCCTCGGTAGTAACAACTGCCTCTTTTTTCTCTTCTATCACTTCCGGAGCCTGGATTAAGGCTGGCTCCTGCGCAATGACTTCTTCCTTAATGACTTCTTTCTCCACAACCGGCTCTTCCTTTACCGCAGCTACCTCTATCCTTGCCGGCTCCTGAGGAGAAGCCTGACTAATCGCCTGCTCAGTACTGACCAGCGCCTCGGTAACAATATCCGCTTTTGGCTCTGTCGGCGCGGCAATACCCGCCCCTTCGTATTTATCCAGGTCTCTGTCTACATAGATCAGAAGCGCGTTCTTTAATTTGTTTATCCGCTCATCCTCTTGCGCGTCTAAACGCAGCTCCGCCTCCCTGACTTTCTGCTTATAAGCGGCGTTGTGCCCCTGTCTATAATCCGATATTGCGATAAACGGAAGTTTAAATATCCCCCCGACGAGTTTAAAGAAATAAAGGCAGGGGTCCCAGAAAGCCATCTTAAAGCGGTTTTCAATATAGCCCATCCTCTTATAAAAATCTTCGACTTTTTCCCTGCGCCTCTTAAACCTCTCCCTGGCAAGGTCAAGCTTGGGCACCGTATTATTCCTGCCGAGGGTATACTCGACAATCATATAATCATCGCGGCTTACTACATACCCTTTATCATAAGGGGCCTTGCCGTGATGGTATTTATACGTCGCGCAGCCGCTTAAAGCCAAAGAGAATAATAGAATTGCGCTTAGTGCTATAGATTTATTTCTTACCTGCAGCCAGCCCATTTTTCCTCCGCAGCTACGATTTTATCAGCGCTAATGTTTCAGCCCTGGTCTTTTCATTCTCCTGAAAGATGCCCCGCACTGCCGAAGTAACCGTAAGCGTCCCGGGTTTTTTTACGCCGCGCATCGACATACAGAGATGCTCTGCCTCAATGACTACCATGCAGCCTTTGGGTTTAAGCTTAGACATAATGATTTCGGCAATCTGCGTAGTCAGGCGCTCCTGCACCTGCGGCCTTTTCGCCAGGATATCTACCACGCGCGCCAGCTTGCTTAATCCGGTTACCCGTCCTTCGCTGGGAATATAGGCCACGCACGCCCTGCCAATGAAAGGGAGCAGATGGTGTTCGCAATTATGCACCCAAACCCCGTTTATTATAAAGGTATTGAACGGGCTGCAAGAAAAATTATAGACGATATATTTCTTATGGCCCTTTTTGATATTTATACTTCTGATTACCCCATATTCATAATTTTTAAATTCGAATTTTTCTCGTGTAGGCACGAATTGCCTGTAAAAATCTTTCCTCTTGAGTTCAAATAGCCATTGTGCCGGCACATGAAGAGCATATTCTCCATGCTTAACCTTTGCTATATGTGAATGAAATATCCCGGCCAGCTCTTCTAAAAAAACTTTATTACTGCTGAATATTCTCGCATATTTAAATACCCCGCGGTTGTCCCTAAAAATTGTGCCGTCTCCGTCTAAATATCCGTGCACAAATCCTCTAAAAATAACCTCGTCTTCCAAGACAACTTTTGGCAGATGAAAGGTTTTTGTTTTTTTCTCTGCCCCAAAGATATCCTTGGTTATCCTTACCAACTCACCACAAACTACCCTAACCCGGTACTGCTTAATTATTTTCTTTAAGAACCCACTTGGTTTCTGTATTTCTTCTACTTTTGGCTGCAAGCCAAAAGATTCTTTAATTGAAGACGCAAACTTTTCCGCAAAGCTTCTTTTATTTACCTCTAATCTTACAGAATTTCTCCATACAGAACCATCGCTAGCCAACGCTCCGACAAAATAACCTAAGCTATAATCTTTCCTGATAGGAAGGTTTTTTCTTGCCTTTATCCCTCGCCTGCCCTTGACAATAAGCACTTCTTCTCCTAAATTTAGCTCCCCTGCTTGAACCCAGCCCCTACCTTTTATATAAAGAGGGTGCTCTGGAGTAACTTTAACTTTAATTCCTCTATCTATTTCTATCTCTAATATTTCATTTGCTTTTCTTCGAAAGACCTTTTTTACCTCAGTAGAAACAAGATTATTCTGTTCATTGAAAGTGAGTAACTCATTCCCTTCTTTTATATCTTCGGCAAATTTTACTCCTGCCGCAGTATAAACGCACATTTTACGTCCTACGCAGACAGAATATAACGGAATCCCTTTCAGTAATATTATCTCTTCGTGTTTCTGGTCAAGAATTACCTCCAATTCTTTCTTGGGATCCTGGCGCACCCCGGAGAAAATCTCTTCGTACATTTCAGCTACCCGGCGGGGGGTTTCCTGCAGGTCTTTCCTTGAAGGATCTTCGCCGATCGCCTCTAATATGCCTTTTACCGCCTTCTCAATCTTTTTCTTATCCATCGCTTCTCCTACTTCCCGATGCAAAACTCGCTGAATATCTTATCCAGCAGGTCATGCGAGAAGTCTGCGCCTAAAATCGCGTCCATGCACCCTGCCGCATATTTCAGGTCCTGGGCAATACACTCGCAGGGCATCCTATTATCTAACGAATTAAGCGCTTCTTCAATGAATTTTTGCGCCTGCCGCATTTTTTCAATATGCCTGCGGTTAGAAAGCCAGGCGGACTCACAGCAAACAGCCCTTCCGCCAAAAACGCTCTCGGCAACCGCGCCTTCAATGAGATTGATATTTTTCATTTTTTTTGCGGAAATGCTTACTATCAGTCTGAACTTTTTCTCAAGCTCCCTGCGCTGGATCTTTTCTTTCAGATCAATCTTATTAAGCACGGCGATTACCGGCTTCTTTGCCAATCTCCTCATAAGCATACGGTCATCGCGGGTGAGTTTTCTGCTTGCATCAAACATCAGGATCGCCAGATCAGCCGTTGCGATCTGCTGCTTTGAGCGTTGCACCGCTTTTTTCTCCAAGAGATCGCGCGGCTCGATTATGCCGGCAGTATCTACTATCCTTACCGGTATCCCTTTGATATCAATGACCTCTTCTATGGTGTCGCGGGTTGTCCCGGCAACAGGCGTTACTATCGAGCGCTCCTGCTTAAGAAGCGCATTCAGTAAGGAAGATTTCCCGGCATTGGGCTTCCCGCAGATCACTATCTTTACCCCTTCGCGCCAGATCCTGCCGCGATAAGCAGAATCCAGGCAATCTTTGACGGCGCTATTAATTTTAAAAAGTTGTGTTTTGAACTTCCCTGAATTGATTCCCCCGGTGTCC
This sequence comes from uncultured Planctomycetales bacterium, assembly GCA_964399915.1. Taxonomy (GTDB): domain Bacteria; phylum Omnitrophota; class Gorgyraeia; order Gygaellales; family Profunditerraquicolaceae; genus CAYNRN01. The sequence goes on along the minus strand of CAYNRN010000004.1, from coordinate 28,465 downwards.
TCTTCGGGAAAATCTATATCTGCCTCCAACACCGCCAGTATATCCAGAATACTCCTGCGCAGACGGTTGATCTCTTTTGAAAGCGCGCCTTTTAACTGCTCTTCACCTATCTTCAGGGCAGCGTCGGTCTTAGCGCGGATTATATCCAGCACTGCCTCTGCCTGAGCGAGGTCAATCCTGCCGTTTAAAAAAGCCCTTTTAGTAAATTCACCCGGCTCGGCAAGGCGTGCTCCTTTTTTTAAAACTAATTCCAGCACCGCCCGCAGCGCGACGATCCCCCCGTGGCAGTTTATCTCTACAACATCTTCCCGCGTATAAGACTTAGGCGCACGCATTACGGTCAGGATAACCTCATCAATTATCCTATCATCGGCAACCCATCCGTAATGCACGGTATAAGTCTTAAACTTGGAAGGCTTGCCTCCGTCCTTAGCCCGAAAAATAGCGTCAGAAATCTTCAGCGCATCTTTACCGCTGATGCGCACGATCCCGATCCCGGATTCGCCTAAGCCGGTTGCGATTGCCGTAATTGTGTCAATTAGATTTCCCGTAAGCATACCTGTATTCACCTGCTACGAATAATGAGCCGGTAACTAAAATTAAATCGTTCCTGCCTGCGACAGACTCTGCTTTTTTCTTTGCCTCTCTTACGCTATCGGTAATATATTTATCCCTGCCGCTAAAATAGCCTGACAGCATCTGAGGCCCGGCCGCCCTGGGATTAGATGATTTTGTCAGAATAACCTTGTCTGCCAGCCCGGAAAGCTCTTTGGCAATACCGGCGATATCCTTGTCAGAGCAGACGCCTAATACGAGTATTAATTTATTATACCTGAAATTATCCCTGACTGCTTTCTTTAATGCCGCCGCGGAAGCGGCGTTTTGCGCGCCGTCGATAACCACAAGCGGTCTTTCCGAAATAACCTCGCATCTGGCCGGCCATCTGGTATTAGAGAGCCCTTTTTTTATAGCCTGAGCAGAGATTTTTACGCCGCAGCCCCTAAGCGCATTTATCACTGCCAGCGCAACATTGGCGTTAATTATCTGGTACGCGCCGAGCAGCTTTATTTTTAACTTCTTATTTATCTTTATATCTTTTCCTACGATCCTTAATCGCGCTCCTTCTTTTTGAGATTTATTTTTAATTATCTTTTCTGCTTCTTTGGCCTGGGGAGAGCTAATTACGATCAACTTGCGGCTTTTTATAATCCCTGCCTTCTCTGCCGCTATATCTCTTAGCCTCTTGCCCAGCTTATCCGTATGCTCATAGCTAACCGGGGTTATCGCCGAAACAACCGGCTCAACCGCATTAGTCGCATCCAGCCTTCCGCCTAAGCCGGTTTCTAAAACCGCGAAATCCGCCTGCTCCTTCTTAAAATAGATAAAGGCAAGCGCGGTACAAACTTCAAAAAAGGTAAGCGGCCCGTATCGGCAACGGCGGTTGTAGCTTTCTATCTCCGGCTTTAATTCTGCAACGATCCGGGCGAGCTCCTGCCTGCTGATCATTCCTTCGAATTCGCGGCGGGAGTTTGGAGTTTGGAGTTTAGGGCTTAAAATCCTGATCCGCTCCCTAAAATCTGATAAATGCGGCGAAGTATAAAGCCCGGTTTTAAACCCTGCTTCCCTTAATATATATGCGATAAAAGCGCAGGTCGAACCCTTTCCCTTGCTTCCGGCTATATGTATGGATTTAAAACTTACCTGCGGATTGCCGAGCGCTTTCAGGAAATCCCTAAAGCGCTTTAACTCCAGGGAACCCTCGTAGGACCAGGAGAGGGTCTTTTCGTAGTCAATAAAAGTTTCCAGATATTTGACTGCTTGGGGGTAGGTCACGAATTACGGTATCAATGCCTGAAGTGCCTGATTCCGGTGGTAACCATGGCGATCTTATGCTTATCCGCCGTTTTTATAATTGCCTGGTCGGCGATTGAGCCGCCCGGCTGAATGATTGCCTTGATTTTGTATTTGGCGGCAAGCTGGATTGCGTCTTCCTTGGGGAAAAATGCGTCTGAAGCAAGCACGGAACCGGCGGCGAGTTTCCCGGATTTTTTCGTAGAGATAAAAACCGAATCTACCCGGGACATCTGCCCTGCGCCGATACCCACTGTCTTTGTGCCGCGGCAGAGAATGATGGCGTTGGATTTTACGTGTTTGGCTACCTTCCAGGCAAAGAGCAGGCTCTCCATCTCCTTTTTGCTCGGTTTTTTCTTTGTTACTACCTTCAGGTCCTTTTCGTCGTAGGTAATGCTGTCTTCATCCTGAAGCAGCATTCCTCCGGCAACCTTCTTAAAATCTAAGCCTGTTTCTTTTTCCAGCATCGAGGGATAAACCAAGAGCCTTAAGTTCTTCTTCTCTTTTAGGAGCGTAAGCGCCTCTTCGCTGAATTCAGGCGAGATTACGCATTCCAGGAACCCGCTCTTGGCAATAAGCTTTGCCAGGCCTAAGTCTATTTTTCTGTTTATTGAGACGATCCCGCCGAAAGCCGATAACCGGTCGCAATTCCAGGCATCGATGTATGCTTTGCTTAAGTCGCTGTTTTCGGCAACTCCGCAAGGATTGTTGTGCTTGATAAAGACGACTGCCGGAAACTTAAATTCTCTGACAATGTTTACCGCGGCATTCAAATCGAGGATGTTATTAAAGGAGAGCTCCTTGCCCCAAAGCTGTTTTACCGCAGCCAGCCCGGCGGCAGAGCCTGCCTGCGCGTAAAAAGCCGCCTGCTGATGAGGATTTTCACCGTACCGCAAATCTTGAACTTTTTTGAATTCTATCGTCAGCCTTTCCGGAAAATTGCTTTTCTTTTCAGCTATGAGCTGTGAGCTATCAGCCAAACTTCTGCTTAAATATTCGTATATCGCCGCATCATAGCGGCTTGTCCTCTCAAAAACTTCGACTCCTAATTCACGCAATAACTCTTCGGATAAGCCTCCTTTGTTTTTCTTTAATTCTGCGATGATTTCGGGGTAGCGCGCTGGATTACAGACTACGGCCACAGACTTATGGTTCTTGGCTGCCGAGCGCAGCATAGAAGGCCCGCCGATATCGATATTTTCAATTGCCTCTTCTATCTTTACGCCGGGTTTAGCTACGGTCTTTTCAAAAGGATAAAGGTTAACCACCACCATATCAATTAAGCCGATTCCCTGCTCTTTAATTGTCTTCATGTGCCCGGGGTTATCCCTTAAAGCAAGCAACCCGCCGTGCACCATCGGGTGGAGCGTCTTGACTCTGCCGTCGAGCATTTCAGGGAATCCCGTATAATCAGAAACTTCTTTTACCGGGATATTATTCTCTCTTAATAATTTTGCCGTGCCGCCGGTAGAAAGCATCTCAACTTTACAGTTATTCAGCTCCTGGGCTAACTCTAACAACCCTGTCTTATCCGATACACTGATCAATGCGCGCTTAATCTTAACCATCCCCCTACTCCTTACTTGTTAAATCTAAAGTTAGCTAAATCTCCGTCCTGCATAATATAATCTTTCTGTTCGAGCCGTAATTTTCCCGCCTGCTTTGCTTTATTCTCTCCGCCGCAGGCAATAAAGTCATTGAGGCTGATGATCTCTGCGCGGATAAAGCCCCTCTGGATATCCGAATGTATCGCGCCTGCCGCCTCCCAGGCTGATGTTCCTTTTCTTACCGCCCAGGCGCGGGTTTCCTTTTCTCCGGTAGTAAAAAAACTGATGTATCCGCTCTCCCCAAACGCCTTTACCAAGAGCGCGTTTGAGTCTTCCGTTTCTCCGCTTCCGGCCAGAGAAACCGGCTTTACGGTAATCATCCCGTAGCCAGAGAGCAGGCGCCTCTCTTCTTCGGAAAGTTCTGATTTAAAGATAAACTCTTCTTTCTCAAGCAGGGTTTTTAATTTATTCAGCAGGATTTTTTCCGCTTCGTTTTCAGCGCGGGAAAGTCGGGTTTCCACAAACTCAAGGTCTTTTAAAATCAGGTCCTGTTTTGAATCGGAGGCAGAAAGTACTCCTTCGGCATCCAGAATATCTTCATCAGTGACAACTTCAACCTGTATATAGGTTTCTTTTTTCGAGCCGGTAATTTTATGGACCTGGTCAAGCCGGGGGTCTTTTAAATTATGTTTTCCCGGGTTTATCCCGGGGAGTGAAACCACGCAGATTTTCATATTTTCAGGAAAGCTTACTGTTCTTCTTCGGGCTTTTTGGAGGCCTGGTATTGAGCAATGATTCCCGACGCTATTTTGTGGGGGACTTCTTCATAATGGGAGAAGCGCATGGTGTAAGCACCCCTTCCCCCGGTTATTGAACGCAGGTCGTTTGCATAGGTGAACATCTCTGCTAAGGGGACCTGCGCCTTGACTATCTGGGATCTCCCCTTTACGTCCATGCCCATGATCCTGCCCCGCCTTGAGTTAATATCCCCGGAAATCGCTCCCAGAAAATCTTCCGGAATCGTTATCTCCACATCCATTACCGGCTCAAGCAGGACCGGGCCTGCGGCATTAATCGCCTTCCTCAGCGCCATTGCCCCGGCGATCTGGAAAGCCATATCTGAGGAATCGACTTCGTGGTAAGAGCCGTCGTAAAGGATAATCCGCACATCTACTATCGGATGCCCGGCGACTGCCCCTTCTAGACAGGCATTGGTCACGCCTTTTTCTACCGAAGGGATGAAGTTGCGCGGTATCGCGCCTCCGAAGACCTTATCCACAAACTCAAACCCCTGCCCTCTTGCAAGAGGCTGAACCTCAAGCCAGACATCGCCGTATTGGCCGCGGCCGCCTGACTGGCGCTTGAATTTTCCCTGGACTTTTGTGCTCTTGGTGATCGTTTCCTTATAGGAAACTTTCGGCTTGCCCAGCTCTACTTCTACATTAAATCTTTTTTTGAGGCGGCCAACCATCACCCCCAGGTGTAAATCCCCCATCCCGGAGATGATCAATTCCTTAGTGGCGGGATCGTGGGTGTATTTAAATGTCGGATCCTCGGCGGCAAGCTTATGCAGGGCGCCGGAAATTTTGTCTTCATCGGCGCGCGATTTAGGCTTTACCGAAGCGGAGATCGCCGGCTCGGGAAACACAACCGGCTCGAAATACACCGGGTTCTTTTCATCGCAGAGGGAATCGGAGGTAACTGTCTCTTTAAGTTTGGCTATGGCAACGATATCTCCGCAGGAGGCGGCATCAACAACCCTCTGCTCCTTGCCCTGCAGCATATATATCGGGCCGATCCGCTCTTTTGTCTTCCTGCTGGCATTATAAAAACCGGTGTTAGCGGTAAGTGTACCGGAAAATACGCGCAGCAGCGTCAGCTGGCCGACATAGGGATCGGATATGCTCTTAAATACAAAAGCGGCGAAGGGGGCATCCGCCTTTAAGGGGATTTCTTTTTTCTCTTCGGGATTGGAGGGATTTATCGCAAATACCGACGCTCTCTCGGTTGGGTCAGGAAGATAATTTATTACATCATCAAGAAGCTCGCCTAAGCCTTTTTCCGCCGAAGCCGAGCCGATGATCACCGGGAATACGTTACGCTTTACCACCGCCTGCCTTAAGCCGCCGGATAACTCCTCGGAAGAAAGTTTTCCGCTCTCAAGGTATTTCTCAAGAAGTTTATCGTCGCTCTCTGCCACTGCCTCGATCAAGCCCGGGTCGTCCAGGGATCCTGCCTTTACTGCCCTCTTGGAAAAATTATTCTGGATATCGGAAAGCGCCTTAGAGGGGTCTACCCCTTCTTTATCGGCTTTATTGATAAAAAATATGCAGGGCATACCGCACTCCTCTGATAACTGCCAGGCGCGTTCCGTCCCCACTTCTATGCCGCTTGCGGCGTCTACAACGATGACTGCGCTGTCTGCGGCGCGGATGCCGCAAAGCACCTCCCCGAAGAAATCCGCATAACCCGGGGCATCGATAATCTGGACCCTATTGCCTTTATACTCGCAGTTAAGGAAACTGGAGTTTATCGAGCTTTTCCGTTCTATTTCGTCTGAGCTGTAATCGCTGACGGTACTGCCTTCGGCGACAGTGCCTTTACGGTTGGTTGCTTTGCAGAAATACAGCAGGGCTTCGGCGAGGGTAGTCTTTCCTGAGTGCGCATGTCCTAAAAATATCAGGTTCCTCTTTTTAGCGATATCCATAACAGCTGCATCCCCTTTTACTCCTGATAAAATTAAGGAAACCTATTATATAATAGGTAAGAGTGAGGGTCAAGGATTAGTTTGGGGTATGGAGTTTGCAGCCTGGAGTTAAGAGGATATTATTCCAGGTAGGTATAGATCTTGCCCTTGTAGTTGCGCAGGACGTACTTGCCCTTTGCCTGGGAGAGGATATAGTTAGGCCCTACCGGAATCTTGCCGCCGCCTCCCGGGCCGTCAATAACGTATGTCGGCACGGCATAGCCTGAGGTATGTCCCCTGAGCTTCTCCACTATATTGATCCCGGCGGCAACCGGGGTGCGGAAATGCTGTGTGCCTCTTACCGGGTCGCACTGATAGATATAATAGGGCCTGACCCGGATCTGCAATAGTTCCTGCATCAGCTTTTTCATGATATAGGGCCGGTCGTTTATCCCCTTCAGCAGCACGCTTTGGCTGCCTAAAGGGATGCCTGAATCAGCAAGCATCTCGCAGGCGATCTTACAGCGCTTGGTAATCTCTTTAGGATGGTTAAAGTGGATGCTCACCCAGATCGGGGCATATTTCTTAAGCATCGAGATTAATTTATCGTCTATGCGCTGAGGCAGGGTAACCGGCACACGCGTGCCGATTCTTAAAAACTCTACGTGTGAAATAGAACGCAACTTGGACAACAATTCCTCAATCTCGGGGTCCTCCTGCACAAAAGGATCGCCTCCTGAAATCAAAACATCCCTGATTTTTCTGTTTGCCCGGATATATTCGATTGCCGCGTCAAATTTTGAAGCAGAATTATCCTCGCGGTGTTCTCCTACCAGCCTCCTACGGGTACAATGGCGGCAATACATCGCGCAATGCTCGGTTGCTAAAAGCAGGACGCGGTCAGGATACCTGTGCACCAGATGGGGCACCGGAGAATCCCGGTCCTCTGCGCAAGGATCTACCATTTCATGGGGGGAGATAAGCGATTCTTCGGCCACAGGGACTGCCTGCCGCCTCAGGGGGCAATTGGCGTCATCGGGATCTATCAGAGTAGCCCAATAAGGAGTAATCGCCATGGAAAGCCTGCCGCTGGCTTTATTGATCCCCTTCTCCTCCTGAGGAGTCAGCTTGATTACCTGCGATAATTCATCCTTGGAGCGGATCCTGTTTTTTAACTGCCAATGCCAGTCTTCCCAATCCAGAGGATTAACGTCCTTGTAAAGGCTGGTCTGCTGATAGTCAAGCGACCTTTTATACAAACGGTGCGTGAAGGTCGGCTCCTGAAGCGTTTTCTGTTGTTCCGAAACAGAAGTATTATTCAATTTGCCCTCCTGCGAGCAACTGCGTTCATCAATATTGTATCAATTAATTCTTCATATTTCAAGCCCGCCGCGTAAGCCATCAGGGGAAAGTTTGATTCTTTCGGGTTGAGCCCCGGCAGCGGATTAATCTCTAATACATAGGGTGTGCCGTCGCTGCTTAAACGGATATCCGTGCGGGAGATATCAAAACAGCCTACTGCCTGATGCGTCTTTAATGCTATCTCCCTCACCCTGGCGGAGGTATTCTCATCAAGCCGCGCAGGGCAATGGAATGAAGGGGTCAGCCCCATTCCACAATCGCCCTGAAATTCCTTCATCCGCCAGGAATAAAAATATTCGCCGCTTTTCAGGCAATCAGAAAAATCTATTTCAAGGATAGGCAGGATTTCAATCTTGCCCTTCTCCAATATTCCGACAGTAAGCTCCCTGCCCTGGATGAATTCCTCTGCCAGCGCTTCCTGCTTATATAACCCGATTATTTCCTTTACCTTCCTCATCAGGTCTTCCCGGCTGTTTACGACGCTGGCAATACTTATGCCTTTGCCGGAACCTTCGCGATTGGGCTTGACGATCAGGGGGAATTTTAATTCCGGACCGGGTTCTTCGTTTCCGTTAAAGAAAAGCTGGAAATTCGGGGTAGGGATGCCTTCTGCTTTAAGGATTTTTTTAGTGAGGGCTTTATTTAAAGCCAGCGCCAGGGAAAAACTCCCCGAACCGGTATAGGGCACTTTAAAATGGTCTAACAGCGCCGGCACCTGCGATTCTCTTGATTTACCGAAGAAGCCTTCGGCGATATTAAATACCATATCCACGCTGTTAGCGCCAAAATATTTAATCAGGTTGCCTCTTTGCGCGTCAATCATCTCAACGCTGTGGCCTCTTCTCCTTAGCGCGCCGGCAATGGCATCAATGGTCTCCTGGCTGTCGCATTCGGAAAAATAATCCGCAGGCCTGTCTTCTTCCTTTCTCTTCAAATTATAGGTCAGAGCGATTTTCACCCCGTTACACACCCCTCCTTACCCCGTTATCACAAAAGTGTGTAACGGGGTTCATTTATTTAAGGCCGTGCCTTACCAGCGCAAAGTTAAGTATGCGCCCGATCATCTGCTGATAAGTTATCCCTTCGGCGGCGGCAGTCGTCTGAAAGACATCTTCTGTTGAAAGGCTGGGCAGGGGGTTTATTTCAAGGGCATAGGCATTACCTGCTTTATCTACCCGGAAATCTACCCTGCCTAAGTCAAGGCAATCCACTGCCGTATAAACTTTTATTGCCGCCTCGCGCAATTTTTGCTCAAGTTCTTTCGAGATGCGCGCCGGACAGATATATTTCAGCTTATCCGAAGCAATGCGGGCGAAGGTGTAAAATTTATCGCCAAGGTCAACGCTCCCGTCAATCTCAACCTGCACCGACGGCAAGGCCTGCGCCGGAGAATTGCCGATTACCGCAACGGTAAACTCCTGCCCCAGAATAAATTCTTCAACCAACGCCGGCTGCTTATAGGTATTGACGATTAAATCCGCCTGCCTGAACAACTCATCTTTATTTTCAACGCGGGATTTTTCGCTTAACCCCTTGGAAGAGCCCTCAAAACGCGGCTTGACGATTAAAGGGAAATTTAAATGGTCCGTATCTACGAGGTTATCCAGGGATTTGATTTCAAAAAATTTCGGAGTGAGAATACCCTCGGCGATAAACACCTTCTTGGCCATTATTTTATCTAGGGTAAGCCCGAGGGTAAGCGCATCGGAACCGACAAAAGGAATCCCCGCCATTTCAAGCAGGATAGGAACCTGTGATTCGCGGTTCCTGCCGGTGTAGCCTTCTGAGATATTAAATACTATGTCAACTGCAAGATTATCTATTTGCGAAAGGAGATTGGCGGCATTGCCGATTTTTCTAACCCGGAACCCGTTAGATTCGATCGCCGAAACGATAATATCCACGGTCGAAGGATGGTCGAATTCCGCGTTTGCGTCGGAAGGATCCCCCTCTTTAAACTGGTAATCCGTCTTTAAATCATAAGTTAGGCCTACGGTTTTCATCTTGCTATAAAAAATAAGGGCTCCTTAGAATCTCGAGCCCTTAAGCTTCACCCTTTCTTTTCAATTTATTTTATTCTTTCTCCGAAAAATACCTTTCTTTAATAAATCTATCGTGCTTACAATATTTTTTTATCACAATATCTTTTGAATGTCAAGAAAATTTTGGATTTAGGCGAATTTTACGCTACCCCAACTGGCGAGTTTGTTTCTGATGATAATAATAGCGCCTTTGACGCCCTTAATCATGCGGGTAAAATCGATTGCGGCGGTGAGATCCTGCGCAGACTGCACGCGGTTAGCCGCGGCGGTGGCAATCGCATCGGCTAAAGCGGCATCTTTAGCTAAAATCACCACGCAATCAGCGCAGCCAAAGCTTAAAGAATGGCCGGTGACCCCTGAAGAGGTGCATATGCCAAGCGGCATCTGTGCAGGGTTGATTTTAATGGAGAGTTTTTTCCAGATTTTCGGTAATCCCGTATAAATGCGCACCAGGCGGCTCTTGCGGCTGTGCATAAAGATATCTCCGCCGTTTTCGACGATTACATCCTTATATCCTTTTTTCAAAAGGTCTTCTCCGATAAGCTGCGCTATCGCTCCGGCAACCGCGGCCATCGGGCCTGTGCCTGCGCAATGCGCGGCCTGGTTCATCTTTTTCACTATCAGCGGGGCAGTAAGCTCTACTGCCATCGGCTTAAGCGCCGTAAGGAACCTTCTGTCTTTGATAATATAGTTCTCAATGTCCCATCTATATGCCTGCATGCGTTCGCGGACGAAATTTATATCCAGCGGCTTATTGGTAAGTATCTCAAGGTCCGTCTCTTTAATCGTAACTAAGTTAAAACAAAGATCCTCTGCCTTCACCCAGTCCCGGTAAAATCTTCTCTGGTACCTATTGGTCTTCATTAGCAAATCCTCGGCAACGGGTCGCTTGAGAGCATGTCAACGATGCGCTGGGTTCCGAACCCGGTATTCATTACTACTTTTGCCTTCGGGCTTCTGCCTACGCGGCCGATAACCGCGGCGTTTTTTCCCAGAGGATGCCGGCGTAGCTTCGTTACGATATCATCCGCGCGCTTATGCGCGGCAACAATAACTGCCCTGCCTTCGCAAGCCATGTACAGAGGGTCGATCCCCAGAAGTTCGCAAGCAGCCCTGACCCCGGAAGAAACCGGGATAGATTTTTCGTCTATCTCTATGCCCAGGCCGCAACCAACGGCAATCTCATTCAAAGTAGTGGCGATCCCCCCGCGCGTAGGGTCGCGCATAAACTTTATGCTGCTGCCTGCCTTAAATAGCGGAAGTAATAATCCGTCCAGGCAAGCGCAATCGCTTTTTATTTTGAAATCAAAATCTAAGCCTTTCCTTCTGGCTAAAACCGACAGCCCGTGCTGGCCGATATTCCCGGTGATAATCACTTTATCGCCGGTGGTGATATTCCTTAAAGAAGGGATTCTCCCGGCGACTATCCTGCCTATCCCGGAAGTATTGATGAAGATCTTATCAGCTGAACCTTTCTCCACGACCTTAAAGTCCCCGGTAGCAATACGCGCGCCTGCCTGCCCGGCTGTCAGGGCTATAGAATCTATTACCCTGTCAAAGAGACTGAAGGATAATCCCTCTTCGACAATAAAAGCCAGTGAGAGGTATTCAGGTGAAGCAGCCAGCATCACCAGGTCATTTACCGTTCCGCAGACAGCGAGTTTTCCGATATCGCCTCCGAAGAATTCAACCGGGCTGACCACGAAAGAATCCGTAGTAAACGCCGCTTCCCTGCCTGCGGAAACTATCGCGCTGTCGCCGAGGAGATCCAACACCGGGTTGGAAAGCTTGCGGACTATGCGTTCCCTGATTAAGCTGTGCATTAAACTGCCGCCGCTTCCGTGCCCCAGTAATATTTTTTCATTAGACATGGTCTTTTCCCGATGTAATCCCGCAGGAGATAAGGTCGTTTTTCAGCTCTTCTACGCCCTTAAAAACAAATGCCTCTATCCCCAAGTTTCTTGCGCCTTCTACTAAATCCGGCCTGTCATCAACATAAAAAAGTTCCTGCGCGCTGGAATCCAGCCTGCGCAGCGCTTCATTGAATATCCGGGGATCGGGCTTACGGACTTTTACCTCACAGGAGAAAATAAGATGGTTAAACACCGAAAAAATATCAAATTTATTGCGCAGATAACCTATATGCAGGACATTTATATTGCTCATCATCACAAGGGGAAATCTATTTCTTAGGCCGGCGGCCAGCGCATAGGTAAGGCGGTTCTTTTCCGTAATAAAAAATATTTCGTTCCATATCGGAAGGAACCGGGGATAATCAATCTTCAGGCCGAGCATCTCCTTTATCCGCTCAAAGAAATCTTCCGGCGCAATCTTCCCCTCTTCAAACAGCCCGATGAGCGGAGAATCAAAAAATAACCCGAATATCTCCTGCGCCGACATTTTACTTAGAGGGGCTATCCGCCTGGCAGCGATAGCATGGTCAAAATCGACAAGGACATTACCCAAGTCAAAGGCAATTGCCTTAATCTTTGCCCGGGGCATCAGTTTCCCTTCTCTTTTCCTTTTTTGAATAAATCCAGGAACCTGTCCTCATATTCATTGTAAGCGTTCCATTTATCCAGCTCCGCTTTTAACTCCCCCGCCTTGGCGATATCATCGGCGGCCCGGGTAAATAACTTCTCTATTTTTTCTTTCACTGAAATCGGCAGTTTAGTAAGCTGGCTTAAAGACTTTTTAATCTTCTCTATCTCCTCTTCTCCTATCGGAGCGGGCTGGCCGGGGCCGCCTAGCTTAAGGTAATCCAGGAGCTTATCGATTTCATTATCGATTACCTGCGCCTGAGCGCTGAGGGAGGAGGAATCTATGCGTATACCCAATATCCTGCCCAGCGATTCTAGAACCGCCTGCGCTGCCCGGGGGTTCTCAATCTGTATGGTATAGAGCGGGACTTCCCCAAGCAGGCAAAAACCGTTAATCCCCTCTTTCTTAGCCGCGCCGAGAAATAACCCGTTCATGCCGCTGATCTGTCCCTGCAACAGCTGGTTTAAATTAAATTTCTTCAGGTGAGCGTTTAAATCATCCGCGGTGGAAACAAACCATACGGCAGGGGCATGCCCATGTTCTATCGGCTGCGGCAGCGCCGCAAAACTAATTGCGGTCTTGACACCGTAAGATTTAGCCAGCCCGATGATTTTCCTGGAATAATCCTCTGCCTTAGCCAGGTCCGGCTGGGCATTGCTGATAAAAATTATCAGGTCGTACGCTTCGACTTTTCCGCCATAATTCGTGGCGGACCCGCCACGCTTTGTGGCGGGGTTCTTCCAGAAATAAAATTTCCCCTCCGGAAGCCCGGGCAGGCTTAAGACGCCGTTATCGATATTGCTGCCGGTAAGATAAAAGAAGTCTTCGGGCTCAAGCACGGCGAATTCGCTTGCCCCGAGCTTCTCTACAAGGCATGAAGCAGCCTTAAAAGCTACCTCCCCCATACCGGGCCAGGCAGCGATAAAATAAGGATTCTTCAGGCGCGGCCTCCTGGTTAATTTTATCCCCTCCATAACTCCCCCATATTAGTCTTTGAATCTGTATGTTTTTAAAAACTCTTCCAATACCCTGGCACCGTTAAAGAGGGTATCAATCTTTATATATTCATCAGCCGTGTGGCAGCAACCGCTTGAACCGAAACCTGTGGCTATTGCCGGAATCCCTTTTTGCGCAAAGAAGGTTATTGTCGTAGCCCCTTCTGAGCCGCAGATACGCCTGGCCATACCCAATCTCTTCATCGCGCCGCTTAACTGCGCCACAAGCGGATGATCCCGGCTTATCTGGTACGGTTTCTGCAGGTCTTCTATCTCTAGCTTAAAGCTGTCCGTGGATTTGCGGATAATCTTTTTTAAATCGGCGATGAACTTAAGCGCGGTTCCTCCCGGAAGAAACCTGAAGTCCAGTTCAAATTCACACCAATCAGCTACTATATTTACCTTATCTCCTCCCCTGATCGTCCCGATATTTACGGTTGCAGGATGCAAGAGGCTGTTATAGGAGGAAGAAAGCTTCTTTTTCTTAAGCTGAGTTAATATTTCTACCGCAATACTTATGGCATTAACTCCCCGCCAGGGGCATGCTCCGTGCGCGCGTTTTCCGGATATCTTTACCCTCAGGTGCAGAAGCCCTTTTTGAGAGACGATGATTTTAAAATCGTCCGAATCAAGGACCAGCGCCGCATCGGCTTTTAAAATACCCTTTCTCAATAGCGGTATCAACCCGAGGAGCGAGCCGCACTCTTCGTCGGCAGTGGCGGCAAAAATAAGATTATAATTTAAAGCGGCCTTTTCTTCAATCAGGCTGTTAACTGCTTCGATCGCCGCGGCAACATTGCCCTTGCAATCCGTGGCGCCGAGGCCGTAAATCCGGCCGGCTGAAATCTTGGCCATAAAAGGGTTGAAGCTCCAATTTTTGCCTTTAGGCACCGTATCCAAGTGCGGCGTAATCAGAAGCGAGTGCCGTGAATTTCTTGCCGGCAAGACAGCGATGAGATTAGAGCGTTTTTCTTTGAACTCGTAAATGCGCGGGCGAAGCCCCATTTTTTTAAGATACCCTGCCGCAAAAGCAGCTATCGCTGATTCGTCGCTGCCGGGGTTCTGTGAATCAACACGGATTAACTTTTCCGTCAGCGAAATCAGCCTTTTTTTATTTATCATTTTAAAAAGCGTAGTTAAGCCTGACCGATGCCGCTTCGCTGTCAAAAAGCTGTCCCTCAATATTTATCCAGAAATTTTTTGCCAGCGTAATATCCGCGCCCAACACTAACCCTAAATCTTTAGTCCGGTCTGACATCCTGCGCTTGCGCGTAGTATCAACCCAGTGGATATAATCTACCCTTGACCATTTCATGCCGGCATACGGCGTAAACCTGCTGATATCATATGAACCCAATAAAGATACCTGCCAGTCGTCAAGGATCGCCCGGTTCTTTATATCGCCTAAATAGGTTTTTTCGGGATGCACACTGATGTGCTGGAATCCGAAGACCATCCTCATCTTATTCTTATCCAGAAGTCTGAGTCGGAAACCATACCCGCCGGCAAAACCCGAGGAATAGTCGACCTCATCGCTATTAACCGGCCGCTGTTTGATATTCCCCGCCCCGCCTTTAAGATCAATGCTCAACCAGTCAAATAATCCGTAAGAGAGGTCCAGAAAATACTGCGTGCTCCTTAATTTTCCGTAATCATCCTCAAGATACCGCTTAAAAAGCATATTGCTTTCTACGCCGGCAAAAAACTTATTCCTTCCGGGCATCCTTGTGCCGTAACAGGGAGCGCCATATACGGGTTGCAAACCGTAAGGCGCAAATGATAAACTAAGCATAATAAAACAAATCGCAATCCCGGACTTCCAGCTATGAGCTATCAGCTGCAAGCTTGCTTTAACGGGCATATTTCGCACCTCGGTTTCCTCTTTCTGCAATAATCCTTCCCCAATCTTACCAATAACGCGTGATATTCGTTGAACAGCCTCGCACTCCTGCTGAGGCTCTCCGTGCATAAATCCTGTACCTGCTGGTAGAGGGCTTCCTTGCTGATAAATCCGTGCCTGGCAAATATCCTTTTAGTATAGGCGTCGACGACAAAAACCGGCTTATTTAAAGCGTATAAAAGAATGGAATCCGCGGTTTCTTCGCCGATACCGTTTACGCTAAGCAGCTGCCGGCGTAATTTGGCTATATCTGCCCCGGCCATCTTCCTTACGCTGCCGGAGTACTCTCTAAAAAAGAACTTCAGAAAATTCTTCAGCCGCTTTGCCTTGATATTATAATAACCGGCCGGCCTGATCAATGAAGCAAGTTTTTTTCGCGGCATAAGGTAAAGCGCGCGCGCGCTCAGGGCGTTATTATCCTGCAGGTTGGCTATTGCCCGCTCTACATTCGCCCAGGCAGTATTCTGGGTGAGGATCGCCCCCACCATCACTTCAAAAGGGGTCTTTGCCGGCCACCAGGCCTGAGGCCCGAAACTCGCGTAGAGTTTTTTAAAGATTGCCTCTGCCGGAAAGCTCATTTACGAAGCTGGAGGGGATTGTAACCGTAATAGGCAAAAATAGTGTATACAGTCCCTGCTACCGAACCCGTGCGGCTGCCCTTGGGCGTAAACCATCCGTGGCCGGTATCCACGTTATCCTGTGTCGCGTACGGCAGGCAGCTTTCGCCCTGCCCCGAAGGAGAGGGGCTGGAAACTATCATATTAGCCAGTTCTGCCAAGTAGGCGTCGGCTTTGACCTCATAGGCATGCGCCTTTGCCGGCATCTCTTTATCATAATAATACTTTGCCATAATCTTCATCGATACAACCATCTGCGCGGTCCACTCTGAAGAAACTATCCCTCCTCTTGCCAGGTGCCTCTGCGGGGCAAAGTCAAAACCTTTTATCTTCACCGCGTCGCCTTCGCCGGGGCGGCGATAATCAACCTCTACGCTGCAGTTCTCCTCAACAAACTCCATAATCCTGTCCGGGTCCATACCGATACCCGATAATTTCTCCGGGCCTATCGCCGCGATAGACCAGGCATAAGTATCGGTAGCAATAGTAGAATCCCCTTTGCCGCGTTTAACCGGGATCTCACTCCTGTCATAGGTATGGTTTAACAACCAGTTCAATATTTTATCCCTTGCCTTTTCATAAACACTATCTGTGGTAATCTCATAAAGCATATTAAAGAAAGCGTAAGCATCCAGGTTATGCTCGGTGGCAAACCATGCTACATCAGGCCCGCCGCGGATGCCGCCTTCCCTGTCCTGGCTCTGCATGCCGATAGTTGCTTTAGCTATATCCTGCGCCAGCTGCAGAAAAGAGTTATCCCCGCTTTTATATGAATATTGCGCGGCGGCTATCCCCAGCCAGATGTTCGGCCCGCTATGTACGACGTACTCTGCGGGGCTACCGTCATCTACATAATAGGCGTTGAAAAACCTGCCGTCAGTTTTCTCGGCGCGGTCTTTGAAAAACGTGAGGATCTTTGCGGCGCGGTTAAAATCGGATATGTTAATAAAGGCAAGTGCCGCCAGCGCCTGGTCATAGGTGAAACCCCACCTCTCTATCTGGCTATCCCCTTCAAAACTCATAATCAGGCCGCTGCGGTGATTCTGATGCACGCTAAGCCACTGATACATCTTGTCCAGGTTGGCCTGTTCAAGGCATGATTTTTTCTTATCCAGGCGCAGTAATTCTTCGGTTATATTATTCTCTTTAGTCTGGACGCTGATAATCTGCTGCTGCAGCCGGTTTCTCTCCAGGCTTAATTCTTCTACTAACGCGTTAATCCGGGCAGCTGCCTTTACCCCGCGCTCTTCCTTTTCTTTTTTCTCTTTCTCTGCGGCTTTAATACGCTGCTCTAAAGCATCAAGCTGTAACTGCAAATCGGATTTCTCCCTGGAAATGCTCTTAATCTGCTGTTTGGCAACGCTGGTATCCTGGAGTATTTTTATTAATTGCTCCACCAACGCTTTATTCCCCTGGGTAAGTTTGGCGTTAATAAATGTATTTATGCCCAGGCCGATCGAGAGGGCTAAGATCAGAGAGATAGCGACAGGAATGAATAGTTTCTTCATCCAGGCATAGCGCATTACCTTAGCATTGGCTGAGGCATCAATATGCTCGTAGCTTAGACCAAAAGTGTACCTGTTGGGGTCTGCGCCAGATTGAGTGCCCCAGGCAACCTGCGCCTGGGCCTTTACCGGCTTTTTAATCATGGGCATTTCGATTTCCAAGGAGAGCTTTGCCTTATTTTCTTTAAGCGCAAGCGCTAAGTCGGGGCTGAAATTATTTACTTCCAGGCAGATCCCCCCTTTGCTTACGTTCCTAGTAAAACCCTGCTGCCAGGCAGAGAGTATCTGTTTGCCGTCCGGGCTCTCCAACCTGAAGAGCACCGGGAATACGGTATCCAGACGAAGATAACGCCTGCGTTCGGACGTGCCGGGTTCTTTTTTAAACATAGATTTATCCTGCCTTTTCCAGGACTATCCTTTGTTTTAAATCTTTGGCCAGCCCCTCAATGAAACTTTTGAAATCCTGATATTCTGCCTGAGATACTGTAGTTTTTTTCAGCTCAACATTCTGGCTGAAGGCTATCTTCCCGGGGCCTTGCCGGTATTGCGCCGAAACCCGCATCCACGGGCT
The DNA here is from genome assembly GCA_964399915.1 of uncultured Planctomycetales bacterium. GTDB lineage: Bacteria > Omnitrophota > Gorgyraeia > Gygaellales > Profunditerraquicolaceae > CAYNRN01. Next base: position 10,848 of record CAYNRN010000004.1, on the reverse strand, counting down.
ATCCCGCATGACAACCGGAGGTATATATTTTACAACAAAGGCATCGGGCAACGCAATCTCTAAATATACCTTTTTTAAATCCAGGATAGTAAAATCAAGCGGATAAACCCGTTTATCTTTGGCGACTAACGAAGTATCCATTCCTGCCAGTTGCGGCAATATTTTTAAAGGCCCGGCATCGGTAAAATATTCCGGGCCGCGGAAACTGTAAACCAACTCTACGCTTTTATCCAGATCTTTTAAATTTTCTATGCGGTAATTTAAAAGCTTCGCTCCGATAGAAATCTCCTGCGCTTTTGATTTGAGCGCTTCTTCAATCAATTGCGGAGGGGTATAAAGCAGCCAATAACGCTGCGCCTGCTGGTATATCCCTGCGCTGCGCACTTGTCTTTTGATATTGACCGACCCGCTTGCGGAGAGGCCAATCTCCATTATCTCCGCGGAGGAATTGTGTTCAGCCGCAAAAAGAGGCGTACGCATAATCTTGAAATTCCCCTCCTTAAAGACTAAAACACTGCGTCCCTGATCCGGGGCAGGCAAATCTCCGAAGGAACAAGTCTCTGCAGTAGGGTCAAGAAAAATAACTTCCCCGCCTACTTCGGCTGCGGCGATACAGTGGTTGAATAATGCTGAAGGGAAATCTTTATTTAAGTCGTATACTCCCTTGGTGGGGATTAAGACCGGCCATCCCTGGATCCCTGCCTCCTTAAGCATGGCACAGAGAAGTATTGCCTGGTCTTTGCAATCGCCGTATTTATTTTTGAAGATATCCGCTGCCGCATGCGGCTCATACCCCGCGTCTCCGTATTCCACTGCGACGTAACGGATATTTTGAGCGCAAAAATCGTAAATTGAGCGCGCCTTCTCCTTATCGTTAGCCGCCCCCGCAGTCAGCGATTTTACTTTTGCCTTAATCGCGGCGTCGGATTTGATTTTATCCCAGGCTAAACCTCGCCACCACCCGTAAACTTCCTGCCACGATTTAAAAGTAGAGATGAGCACAGCCGGGTTAATTTCGCAGGCCGGGGACATCGCCGGCTCGGGGATAATCTGGGGTATATCTTTAAAACCCCAGCTGTAAACCCTCTTATTCCCGGCGAGCGACTCCCGCGGCAAGAGTTTGGCTTTTGCGCGGTTATATTTTTTATTTATTATCTTAAAGAAAACTTTCTTCTCTTTAGGGACGCTTAATTTGAATGAGGCGCTGATAACCGGCTCTGTGGTTTCAAGCGGATAATTAATCACAAAATCATCTTTATTAATCAGTTTGCTGCCGAAAACCCTGACCTTATATTCTATCGCTGAGCCGAGCGTAATTTCCGGGAAAGAGATAATAAAAACGCGCGCGTTGCTGTAAAGCGGGAAATTTAAGTATTTAGAGACATCCCGCAAGTGGCGGCTGCCGACTTCGCTGACGCTGCCGTCCGGCTGGATAACGCGGGCGTATTCCAGCTCAACCTTCTCATAGGTAGAATCGTAATCTATCTGCACTTCGGAAAATTCTTCTTTTCCTCTTTCGTTAAGGATTTTGATTAAATAATGCAGGGTGCTGACTTCTTTTGCCTGCGCGGTAACCTCGACTTCTTCCCGGCAGCTTAAGATAAACGCGCCTGCCTGAGGGTAATGTTCGGCGGAAGGGGCAGCGGATAATATCTGGTGTATTTGCGGGTCGATGTTCTTTATATTCGCTGCGCCTGCCTGCCTCTGGATTTCCCAGATACGCCTGCCTGCCAAAGCCTTAAAGTCGCCGCCTTTGATTTTTGCGTAAACTTCAAGCGCTTTATCGTATAAGTTCAGTTTTTCGCAAGTCATACCCCAATAATAAAAATATTCGCTATCCAGACTCTTCTCCTGATTAAAAGCTTCCAGGGCGGCGGTAAAATCCCCGAGGCGGTAACAGGAGAGGGCGATGTATTTAACCGCCTGATCTTTGTTTGATTTAAGGAAGGCCTCCTTGGCCTGGGCAAAATCGCCGTGAGAATAATAGAGCTCACCCAGCTTAAAATATATTTCTGAAGGGTCCCTGCTTTCTTTGATGGATTTGGCGTATTGTGCTTCGGCCTGCTTATAATAATCCGCCGACTTGCCGGCGTATTCTTCGGCCTTGCTTAAGGCATTCTCCTGCGCATGAAGCGCCGTTATGCCTAATAGGCACACCCCGAAGATTAAAAGATATCTAAGCTTTCTGCTATCTATACCGATAATACACATTGCACGCTCCTTCGCTTGAAACCATGCACGTCCCGATGGGGTTATCGGGGGTGCATTCTCCTCCGAATAACCTGCATTCCGGAGGCAGGATCAACCCTTTTAATACCTCTGCGCATCTGCATTTAGTGGGGAGTTTGGAGTTTGGAGTTTGGAGTTTGAATGAAAAAATCTTTGCTGTGTCAAAGCGAGAATATTCTTTCCTGATAACTAATCCGCTTTGCGGGATGAGCCCCAATCCTCTCCATACGGCGCCTTCCTTCCTGAATACGCTCGAAATCAAATGCTGCGCCTTGAGATTCCCGTTTGTCCTTACTGCCCGGCGGTATTCATTGGTTATCCGCGCGCGTTTTGCGTTTATGTCTCTGAGTAAAATAAGCAACCCCTCCAGGATATCCAGGGGCTCGAAACCCGCGACACAGCAAGGAATATGATAATTGTTTACAATCGGTAGATACGCCTTGGCACCGATTATCGTTGAAACATGCCCGGGGCATAAGAATCCGGAAAGATTTAATCTTCTGTCTTTAAGCAGGTAGAGCATCGCCGGAGGGATCAATTTAAGCGCGCAAAGGAAAGATATATTCCCGATCTTTTCTTTAGCGGCCTGAAGGATTGTCAGGGCTACCGTAGGCGCGGTGGTTTCAAAACCTACTGCCAGGAATACCGCTCTTTTGGAAGTGTTTGCCCGGGCGACCTTAAGCGCGTCCCAGCATGAGTATACTACTCTTATATCCGCGGAATTGCCGCTTTCTTTCTCTAAAGTAGATTTTGTTCCCGGGATGCGCAACATATCGCCGAAGGTCAGGATGATTGTATCTTTCCGGCGGCTGAGCTCTATTGCCGAATCGATGAAGCTTTCCTGGCTGACGCAGACCGGGCACCCCGGCCCGGAGATCAACCTTAAGTTTTGCGGAAGAAGCCCGGATAAGGCAAAACGCCTGAATGACTGCGTATGCGTACCGCAGACCTCCATAATATTAACGGGCTGATCTGCCGATTCGGCTTTGATCTTCCCAAAGAGCCGGCGGATCAGCCTGGAATTGCGGAATTCATCAATGTATTTCATGGTCAAGGAATTTTAAGGTAGCTTTTGCTTTTATCGGATCAACTTTTTCTATGGCAAAACCGGCATGCACCATTACATAATCGCCGGGCTGAACAGCCGCCAGCATCGCAATATTAACCGTGCGCAGCAGGCGGCCGGATTTTACCTGCGCAAAATCGCCTTTGACTTGGGTTATCTTCATAGGGATTGCCAAGCACATTTAACTTTTTACCCCCGCTATCACCGCCTGCCCCAGAGAAATACAGGAATCATTCGCAGATAGCTTCTTGTGCGTAATAATATTAAATCCTTCTACCCCAAGCATCTTAACGGCTAGGCCAAGTAAAATCCTGTTCTGGAAGGCGCCTCCGGAAAAAACCACTTTATTTAATTTCGTGTCTTTTCTAATCAACAGACAGATACGGCGGATCATCCCGGCAACGCCAAGATGAAACTTATATGCCATTTCTTCCTTGGGGCAGCCGGATGCGGCATCCCGGATAATACCCTTAAAAATCGCAGCAGGGTCGATCACATAGCAGCCGTGCTGTTTTACCACGGAAAAATTATAACCTCGCCCCTGCTTGGAACAACGGCCGGCTGCCTTCTCAAGCTCAATAGCCAACTCTGCCTCGTAAACGCTGCCTACTTCGCCGAAGATGATGCTTGCCGCCGCGTCAAATAACCGGCCCATACTGCTTGCCAGGGGGGAGTTAACTCCCGAGGAATACATTTTTTTGAGTACCGGCCACTTGCGCCTGTCGATTTTTTTCAACAATTTAATTTTAATGCCCCAGAGTTTTTCGCGGTAGATACTGTAGAGCCAGGCCAGGGCAAGCCGCCAGGGCTGATTAACCGCCTTTTCCGCCCCCAAAAGAGGTATCTGTTTCAGGCTGCCCAGTCGCTTGAAACCGCGATAGTCACAAGCGAGAAACTCCGCTCCCCAAAGAGAATTATCGCTGCCGATGCCGGTGCCGTCGAAGGCCACACCGATTACCCTCTGATTTAACAGCTCATTATCCGCCATACAGGAAGCGATGTGCGCGTGGTGATGTTGAGTAGCTAGTAGTGAGTAGCCAGCAGTGAAGGAAAAAGCAAATTTAGTAGATTGGTATTCGGGATGCATATCGTAAGCGATTACTTTCGGATTTTCGCGCAAAAAATACTTTACTGTTTTTTCAAAATTTAAGAAATCCTTGGGGTTGTTTAAATCCGCGTGGATAGCGCTGACTTGCGCGAAGTTCCCCTTTGCAAAACACACCGTATTCTTAGACTGGGGGCCTAAGGCTAATACAGCTTTTTTTATCCTGAAAGGCAAACGGATTTTTTTAATTTCCACTTTTCAGCAATGCTGCGTATTTTTTCATTAAAAGGCGCATCAGGGAATCTTTCTCCTGGCGCCTGCCTATCCTTACCCCTTCCACGCTATCAATCGGCATAATCCCGATCAGGGAATTGGTCAAAAATGCCTCATCGCAATCATAGAGGTTCTGCAGGGTGAAATTCCCCTGGTTCAGCGGGATATCCTCTTTTAAGGCCAGGCCGATCAGGCATCTTCTGGTAATCCCGTCAAGGCAGCCGCATTCAAGCGCGGGAGTAAATAATGCCCCGTTTTTCACCATGAAAATATTACTGCGGCTGGCCTCGGCGATATAACCGCTGTTATTAAGCAGGATTGCTTCATCGCAGCCTTTCTTAAGGGCTTGCGCGTAGGCAAGCTGCTGCAGGAGGTAGTTAGCGCTTTTAACCCGCCCAAGTATTGAGCCGCTGCTTTGAGCGGATTCGCTGACTATACAGGAAAAGCCCCGGCTATATGTACCCTGCGCCGGAGCCTTATATTTAAGCGCCCGGATCAGAAGCTTTGACTTTTTCCCCTCAAGCCTCCAGATTGAAATCCTCAGATATAGATCATCCAGGGCGCTCTCCTTGACCGTCTGAGCAACTGCCTGCTTTAGTTTTGCCGCGGAGTAGCCGATATTGATATTCAGCAAACGGCAAGTTTGCGCAAGGCGCTCCAGATGTTCTTTAAGATATACGCTCTTGCCTTTTATAAAACGCATGCTCTCAAACGCGCCCCAGCCGTAAAGAGCCCCGTCGCTAAAAACCGGGAGCATCGCTTCTTCTTCAGAAATAAATTTTCCGCCAAAGAATATTACGGATTTTGACTTTTGACTTTTCATGACAGCGCCTCCTTCATTGCCCTGGCCTTCACCAGCGTCTCTTCGTATTCTTTCCCCGGGAGGGAATCGGCAACAATACCGCCCCCTGCCCCGAAGGATATTTTATTACCCGCCATTAAGATACTGCGGATAAGTATATTAAAATCCATATTGCCGTTAAAGCTTAAATAACCCAGACAGCCGGTATAGATGCCGCGCCGGTGCGGCTCAAGCTCTTCGATAATCTGCATCGAGCGTATCTTGGGGCAGCCGGTAATCGAGCCGCCGGGAAAACAGGCACGCAAAAGGTCAATGCGGTCTTTACCGGGGTAAAGTTTCCCAGAAATAACGGCAGTAGTTTGATACACGGTACGGTAACTCTCTACGCAGCGCAGCCTTTTGACCCTTACCGAATCGTAGCTACAGACTTTGCCTAAGTCATTCCTTTCCAGATCTACGATCATCATCAATTCCGCCTTGTCCTTGCGGCTGGCTATCAGCTCTTCTTTCAACCTGATATCGGAAAGCTTATCGCGCGCGCGCGGCCGCGTGCCTTTCATCGGCCGGGTAAAAACATGCCTGCCTCTTGCCTGAAGGAACCTTTCCGGAGAAGAACTTAAAATCTGGAATACCCCGCAATCAAGGTACGCGCTGAAATGAGCCGGGCTTAAACGCCTTAGCCTGGCATAAATATCTATCGCCGGTAACGTACTGCGGGCGCTGAACTCCTGAGAAAGATTAACCTGATAGATGTCTCCGGCCTTAATATACTCTTTGGCTTTTTTTACGGCAGCGATATATCCATTTTTGGAAAAACTGGAGCTTAGGACTACCGGCTTAAGCCCTGAACGAACCCCTTTACCTCCGGAAGCGTATTTTTCTGCGCAGGCAAGAGTACCTGCCAGCGAACCGGCATTCTCCTGCGCAAGCAGGCGGTTCAGGCGCCTGTTTTTTTCCGGGAAACCGCAGGCAAAAATATAAACCTTTTTTTTGAGGTGGTCAATAATCAGCGCTTTGTTATAAAAAGCAAAATAATATCCGGGCGCGGGCGAATCGGTTTTCTTTTTCGGAATTACCTTTTCTTCAAGGCGCAAACCCAGATCATAGGCAAGATAACCTACTGCCCCTCCTAAAAAAGGGATATCTGTCCTGGATGCATAAATTTTATAGCGGCTCAGCAGATCAGCAAGCCTGCAGAAAATGCCCGGTTTATCCCCTTTCAATATACTAAAGGGGCCTGATCCCAGAAAGGAGTATCTTCCTTGGGCCTGGCGGCTTAAACTGCTGTCTAAGAAAAATGAATGGCGCCCGGGGCTTAACGCAGAGAATATCTGCCAGGGCGATGAGCGCAATTCATACTGCTTCAAGATGTAATATGCCATCTATCCTAAAACTTCTCTCCTCATTACGTAACGAGCAGTATCCGCTCATATAGTAGTGTGAATTTTCCTGACGGATCTGCTTGGGAGTGACTTCTCTTTCCGTAACCTGCCCGGAGGAAGAAATATATCTTATATTTAATTTTATCCCCAGGTCGATTGCTTCCTGTATCTGGACGATTTTGCGGTTATTCAGGTCGTTTGTATAATTCATCCCCAGTCCGAAGAGGGAAAGGAAATTATCAAAGTCATCTACCCCCTTGCGGTTTAAATTATCCCTCAGCCGGTTAAATACGCCGAGGGTCAGCCTGACATCAGAAAGCGCGCGGTGCTGCTGCTGTTCTTTTAGGCCCAGCTGCTGCGCCACAAACCATAAAGCATAACGCTCAAGGCCGGGCAAAAGCCTGCGGGACATCTTCAATATATCTACAATCTGCGCCTGACGCAGAAAATCCCTGCCCATCCGCTTTAATTCATGATTAAGAAACCCCATATCAAACCCGGCATTATAAGAGCAGAGGCAGCTGTTTCCGCAGAAGGCGAGGAATTCGGGCAGGATTGCCTCGATTTTTGGCGCCCCTTTAATCATCATCGGAGTGATGTGATTTACCTCAAAGGCGGCATCGGAAATAGCCCTGCCGGGGTTAGCCAGGCTCTCAAAAGTGCCGAGAATTTTATCGCCCTTGATCCGGATTGCCGCTATCTCTACTATCCTGTCGCCCTCTTGCGGCTGTAATCCGGTAGTCTCGGTATCAAAAACCGTGAATTCAACCTCGCTGATCTTCAAGGGTCCCCCTCAGGACTTTTTCGTCGCGACATAACCCGGCACTGGCTTGAACGGATGATAAGAGAGTTTAACCCGCTTTAAATTCTCCAGTCCGGAATCATCCATAATATTGATATATTTATAGCCCTTCAATTGCCGGCAGAATTCCCTGAAGATTAGCTGGGCAATCCCTTTCAGGGAAAGGTCAGCTACCTCAAAGAGCACGCAAAAGCTTTCTCTGTTTATTTCAAAACCGAAAGTAAAAGCCTTTATCTCTTTGCCTATGATAACCGTTATGCCTTTTAAGTTTAATCCGGAGAAATTATCTAAGAGGCTTTTAAGGCAGACCCTTGCGTCGGATAACATGCCTTTGTATAGCGCGCCCCTATCCGGTGAGCTGCGCTGCTTTACCCATGCCTCGTAAAGTTTAAGGCATCCTTTTTTATATTTATCCGCGTAAGGCGTGCACTCAAACGAATAATTCTTCTCAAAATAGTTACAGGCCGCGCGTTTGGATTTGTAATTATCGCCTTTTAAATCAGCCAGCCGCTGCCTTAGGCAAAGGTACTCAGGCGGTTTTTCGTAACAGCTAAACCCTTTTTCTTTAAACCACCCCAGCCCCTTCTCTTCTATATTCTCTACCCGGCAGATATCTTCATTCTCGTTAACCCTGCCCATTAAGGCAAACGCCTCAAGCAGCGATTTCGCTTTATTTCCCCTGCCTAAAGGCGGCAGATACATAAAGCTGCCGATTTTATCTTTAAAGAAGACGCAGAGGTTGCCTGAACTTATCCCCCAGCTAATCTCAAAGAGCCCTTTCCAGATAAATATATTTTCAAAACTGTAAACGGATAATTCGTGGCTTTCGGCTCTAAGAAACCTGCGGAATAATCCTTTGTCTGCCAGCGCCAACTTTTTTAATTTCAT
>CAYNRN010000004.1:0-2261 GCA_964399915.1 uncultured Planctomycetales bacterium | reverse complement strand
AGATCATATCAGGCTTAATTCCAAAGCTTGCGGATAATCTCCCACCATCTGCGGATTTTCTTTAAGCAGGTCTTTCAGCCCGGGGTCCTGCAAAAAATTTATTAAGTAGCTGGCGTATTCCTTGAATGCCGCATCTTCTTTATGGGCAGCGACAAAAGGGCAATTTTCATCAGCTGCCAGACATGTTCCCGCGCCTCGCCGCTTAAGGATGAAAGGATAGAGCCGGCATTCAAAAGGCCGCTGTTCATAAATCTTGCAAATGTTGCCTTCGGGATTAAAGAGCGAGCAGATGAAGGTCTTTTCTTTGGGGAAAGAGGCAACGCGTATCTTCTTGTTTGCCGAGATTAATCCCGGCGCAAGCCCCAGCTTCTCAAATTCCGCTATTTCTTGATTTAACAAAGTAGGCAGCCACACAGAATCTTCCTGGGAAAAACGGCAGCAGCCCTTGCACTTAAGACAAACCCCTTGCGGAATTAATTGTTTTATCGGGCCCTTCACTTTACAATACTTCCTAACTTCTTATTTAGTTGAGGCGAGACTATAGTTATCCCCTCTTCATCCGAAGCAGCCAAAATCATCCCCTGGCTTTCCACTCCGCGCAACACTGCCGGGTCAAGATTATCTACTACTACAACCTGCTTGCCTACTAAATCATCTTTATTAGGGTATGAGCCCTTTATGCCTGCTACTACCTGCTTGGTCTTATCCCCTAAATCGACCTTGATTACATAAAGCCGGTCGGCGTTAGGATGCTCCGTAACTTCTTTAATTTCAGCTACTTTCAACTCTATCTTTTTAAAATCTTCTATGTTAGCCATTCGCCCCTCCCCTGGTTACGGCAGACACCCTACCCATAGACATCAGGAAGTGTTATCATAGCATATCGGGGGTTAAAAGACAAGGGGAGAAAAGGAAACGAATTGACTCACATTAAATGTTACCCAAGATATTTTTAAAAGGTATCGTTGACTCATAATTGATGTTACCCGAAAATATACCCTAAAAGGGGGTGTATTTTCATGAGTCCACGGGCCAGAATGGAATATCTTGAGACCATATACTTAAGATACAAAAGAGCGAGCTTAAAAGAGAAAACCCTGATCCTGAATGAATTCTGCCTAAACTGTGGCTATCACCGCAAACATGCAATACGCGTACTAAATAATTTTAAGCGCTTTACCAAGCCAAGACCCAAGAAAAGGGGTAAACCTTCAAAGTATAATAAGCCGGAAGTCCTTGTGCCGTTAAAGAAAATCTGGCTGGCAGCTAACCTTCCCTGCTCTAAACGACTCAAGGCGATACTTCCTTTATGGCTTAAGTCTTATGCCCAGGAATTCGGCGGATTGCCTTTAGGCGTAGTTAAAGCATTGCTTCGGATATCCGCCCCAACTATTGACAGGCTGCTTAAGCCTGTAAGAGCAAAACACAAAGGCCGAGGCAGGGCCACCACCAAGCCCGGAACATTGCTGCGCAAGCAGATACCTATCAAGACTGACCAGTGGGATGAGACACGTCCCGGCTTCCTGGAAGCTGATACAGTAGCCCATTGCGGAGAGAGCCTGCTCGGCGATTTTGCCTATACGATAGACTTCGTTGATATAGCCAGCGGTTGGACCGAGCAGAGGGCTATCTGGGGTAAAGGCGAAGTAGGCGTAGTAAAACAAGTCAGAGATGTTGAAGAACGCCTGCCTTTTCCTTTGCTTGGCTTTGATTCTGATAATGGAAGCGAATTCTTAAATTACCATCTGATGCGGCATTTTAGCCAGAGGGATAAACCGGTGCAATTTACCAGAAGCAGGCCATATCATAAAGACGATAACGCCCACGCTGAGCAGAAAAACTGGACTCACGTCAGGCAGTGGTTAGGCTATCACAGATTAGATAAATTCCGCGTTGTTAAGCTTATGAATGACCTATACACCGAGGAATGGCGCCTGTATCATAACTTTTTTATGCCCTCAGTTAAACTCCTAGAAAAGAAATTAGTTGATGGAAAGCATATTAAGCGTTATGATACGCCTAAGACTCCTTACGAGAGACTTCTGGAATTGCCGTATATCGAACCGACTGTCAAACGCTCTCTCAAAGAACAGTTTGAAACATTTAATTCTTTTGAGCTACGAAAAGCCATTGATAAGAAACTTAAGGCAATTTTTGACCTTTGCTACCCCAAAAAGTTATGAGTCCTCCTTTACCTTCCGGTAACATTTATCAATGAGTCATTAAGAAATTAAATATTATGCCAATTTAGTATTTTGTCG